>JAUNXN010000023.1 GCA_030539795.1 Methanobrevibacter sp. | reverse complement strand
ATCATGTTTTCTAAAGCTACACTTAAAGAGCGAAGACAATACTATCGTGAGGAATGGGACCCTAAGGATTTGCCTGACTTCATAGCCAATGATATAAAAAAAAGGGAGTTCGGTTTTGACCATAACGGGAGAGGTCCTAACGATAGATACAAAGTCTTTAAAGGAACAGAATCTTTAAGGAAATTCTTAAGATACAAAGCTCCTTTTGCAGCATATATCTCCGTAGCATTCTATAATAACCCTAGAAGAAGGGAAGATTGGCTGAAAGCCGAATACATTTTCGATGTAGACGCAAAGGACATTCCAATCAGGTCCTGTCAATGCGACGGAGTATGCGAAGTCTGTCTTGGAGAGGCTTTAGAAATTGTTAATTCTTTAATTGATACATTGCAATCAGATTTGGGCTTGAAAAACATTCATCTAATCTATTCAGGCAGAGGATATCACATCAGAATAATGGATGAAGAGATGATGACAGCAAACAGCGAACTCAGATCAGAAGTTTTGAAATATGCTGCAGGCGCTGAAGTTCCAAAATCCCAATTCATAAACTCTGAAGTCTCAAACCAAAGCTTTAACTTCGAGCACTTCACAATTCCTGTGGGATATTCAAAGATATTTACCGACAAAGTCAAATTCAACATTCAGCACCTGGTCGGCAACGAAAAGATAGATGGAATCAATCCAAAGCTGATGAAAGACATTATGGCTTCAAGACACCATTTGGAAAATGACAACTGGGGTTATTTCAAAAGGGACATCGGTCCAAGACGCTATAAGAATCTTGTTGAAGCCATGGCACGCGTTAATCTGGCAACAATCGATGCAAAAGTAACAATAGATTTGAAAAGGATTTTAAGACTTCCTTCATCACTGCATTCAAAGGTAAGCATGAAATGCATGGAAGTCAAAAACAGGGAAACCTTTGACCCTTTCGACAAAGCCGTGCCTAAATTCGTTTATGAAAGAAAAGGTGTTTAATATGGATGATGTTTTAAGAGGACTGTTAAGAAATAACCAATATTTTGAAGAAATTAACCAGGACAGGTTTGTTCCGGCATATCTGGGACTGATAGTTAACGGCGTTGTCATCTATCACGTCAACTGGATTGACATTATCGAAGAGGAAATCGTTTTCATGCACAAGGACATCCAAACCCATCCGATAGCTTCACTATTTTTAAAGAATCTCAATTCCTTAATGATCATAACCAACGATGGAATCAAGGAAGTATTATAATAATGCATATTCGAAAAGCTGTAATAGACGATTTATCAGACATTATGGGCATCTACAGAATTGCCCAGGACTATATGATTGCATCCGGAAACCCCGACCAGTGGGGGCATTCCTACCCACCGGAAGAGCTGATTAAAGAGGATATCACCCAAGGAACCGGGTATTTAATATGCGATGATGATGGACCGCATGGCGTTTTTGCTCTTTTTGACGGACTGGAACCGACTTATGAATATATAGAAAACGGAAAATGGCTAAATGATGATCCATATGTTACCTTACATAGGATTGCAAGTGACGGGAAAGCGCACGGTATCTTCAAGTGTGCAATAAATTATTGCAAAAGCATTTCTGACAACATCCGAATCGATACTCACCACAACAATAAGATAATGCAAAAGCAAATTGAAAAAAATGGATTTGAAAAGTGCGGAATAATTTATGTCAGGGACGGCTCTCCAAGAATAGCCTACCAATGGTCAAAAGACTTTATTGGATAGCTTTCTGGTCTGATTTTAAACATATGTCAATTACCTTTTGAGAAATTACCTCTGGAGGATCATCAGCAGGAATGATATTCCACTCATAGGTGGCTACTTTTGTTTTTGAACGCACTTCCCTTAAATCATCGATGTTTTCAAACATCTCTTCAGCTTCGTTACGGGATTTGATTCTCCTTAAGGATTCTTCAGGGGAAACGTCCAAAAAGAACATGCAGTCTGATTTCGGAAGAAGAAAGGAAACTATCTTATAGACTATGCTGTTTATTCCGTTAGGAAGGTATGCCACTGCCATAGTGTATCTTGAAAAGATTACCACATCAGTATTCTTATCATAGCAATACATGTGAACTGACCTGATTGCATCAAGGCCATAATAAAATGTTGCCTTAATTTTATTTATTTTACCCTTTTTCAAAAGGGCCTGTTTTGATTTGCGGCCAAACTTGTTGTCGCTGCATGGATGGGACCTGATGACAACATCACGTCCTTTGCTTTGATACATTTCACACAGCAATTTAACCTGCGTATCCTTTCCGCATCCGTCCAAACCGTCAAAAACAACAAATTTCTTCATAGTTCACCTTTACTCGATAGGATAAAATTCAGTATAGGTAGAGTTTCTCTCGATTGGATTTCTTCCCAAATCCTTAACTATTCTGCTTAATGTGGAAATTGATGCGTCAACGCCGTCAGGTGCACCTGAAGCTTCAGACAATTCATCTCCACCTAATGTACCACCCAAATCATCTGCACCCGCCATAAGTGACACCTGAGCAAATCTGAAACCCATTTTTACCCAGGATACTTGTATGTGTGGAACCAAGTCCCTAAGCATCAGTCTTGAAACGGCATATAGTTTCAAATCCTGAGTTCCTGTTGCTCCCAAATCTGATTGGCCTTCCAAAAATATTGGAGAGTACTCATGCATGAATGTCATTGGAATGAATTCGGTAAATCCACCAGTCTCTTCCTGAATCTTTCTGATAATGTCAATATGTTCTACCCTTTCTTCTAAAGTTTCCACATGACCGTACATTATTGTTGCAGAACCTTTAATGCCAACTTCCTGAGCGGTCTTAACGATATCAATCCAATCGGCTACACTAACCTTTTCAGGACAGATTATCTCTCTTGACCTGTCAGTCAGGATTTCTGCAGCAGTTCCAGGCAATGTATCAAGGCCGGCATTTTTAAGTCTTTCAAAACCTTCTGCAACATCCATTCCAGAAACCCGACATGCATCTCTGACCATTGTCGGTGAAAATCCGTGTATTGCCACATCAGGATAATTGTCTTTCAATAAGGTAAGCAAATGCTCATAATAATCAATGTCGGCATCCTTAAGCACCCCGCCCATCAGAGTAAATTCACGGGCTCCGTTTTGAACAGCACCTTCCGCCTTTTCCAGGATTTGCTCATCATTTAAAATGTAAGCTTCAGGGTCATCCGCATCTTTTCCAAATGCGCAGAAACCACATCTAACAGTGCAAATATTTGTAAAATTAATATTACAGTTATTAATGAATGTTACGTTGTCCCCAACGATTTTCTGTCTTAAATAATCAGCAGTTGCAAGTAAAGGAAATAATTCTGATCCCCTAATATTCATTAAATGATTTGCTTCTTCAACAGTGATAGCTTCATCCAATGATTTTGTCAGAATCCCTTCTGTTTTAGAAGAAATCGGTAGTTCATCAAACATGATTTTATATTAGTTTAAAGATAAATAAAAAGGTTACTATTAATTTTATTCAATGTATTTAAACCAAATAAAGTTAATATTCATAAAAATTAAAAATGATTGATTATCAGTAAATTAAATAGCTTTTTATAATAATTTCTACATATTAAATTAATATAATTTATAGAAGTGATATGATGGACAGTAGCGAAGCAATTTTTGATGGGCTTAAAGATGCCGGAATCGACTTTATCGTAAGCGTTCCATGCGTAAACCTATCAAAGATATTGAACATGATCGATGAGGATGATGATATCATCCACATTCCCGTTACACGCGAAGAGGAAGGTATAGGAATATGCGCAGGAGCTTATCTTGGGGGCAAAAAGCCTGCCATTCTGATGCAGAATTCCGGGCTTGGAAACTCAATCAATGCATTGAAATCCCTGACACAGCTTTATGAAATGCCATTGCTTATGATAATGAGCCACAGGGGAACCGAAGGAGAAACAATTTGCGGACAGGTCCCTATGGGTGAGTCAACACCACTGATTTTGGAAGCGATGAACTTTAATTTCTTTAAGCCTGGAACTCCACAGGGGGCATATGAAGA
Organism: Methanobrevibacter sp.; assembly: GCA_030539795.1. Classification (GTDB taxonomy): domain Archaea; phylum Methanobacteriota; class Methanobacteria; order Methanobacteriales; family Methanobacteriaceae; genus Methanocatella. The sequence goes on along the minus strand of JAUNXN010000023.1, from coordinate 13,303 downwards.
CATTTTAAACGCATGGGATTTGTCAGTTGAAGAGGGAAAACCCGTGAGCGTACTTCTGGAAATCAAATATTGGTGATAAAATGGTAAGAAGAGAAGCTATTGCAGATATAATTAGATGCATTGACGATGAAATAGTCGTTTGTAATATAGGATTTCCATCAAGGGAACTTTATGACATCAAGGACAGAGAAAGGAACTTTTACATGATTGGATCAATGGGCTTGGCTTCCTCAATCGGTTTGGGCCTTGCGCTTGCAAAGCCAAATGAGGATGTTGTCGTGATAGACGGCGACGGTTCACTTCTGATGAATATGGGCTCACTTGCAACAGTGTTTGCAAACAATCCGAAAAACCTGACATGGATTGTAATAGACAATGGCGCATATGGTTCAACCGGAAATCAGGACACCTATGCACAGGTTTTGGATTTGGTTGAAGTTGCAAAAGGCATTGGATTTAAAAACAGCTACAATTTCAAAGACATTGACTTAAAGGAAATTATAAAAAGCGATGATGCAAGTTTTATTGTATATGATACCGAAGCAGGAAACTCCGAAGCACCTATCATTGACTTGGATCCTGTTACTATCAAAAATAGATTCATGAATTCTATTTAACTAAATATGTCCTGATTAGATAGCCCGCTCCACGGCAAACTCCATACCAGAACAGTCCTGCAATAAAAATTGCTATGACAGTCATGAAAAAGAACAATCCACTCCTCATGAAAAGTCTTGAAGAGGTAAATACAATATAAAAAAATAGCAATGCAAAGATGAAAACGCCGGCCAATTTGGCTTTAGACAATCTGTATTGGCCATTGTCATTTATATAAACAATATCCATAATCAAGTCAAGGTAATCCTCTTTGGAAAATTCATTCATAACATTATTCTATAAAAAATTGTTTATAAATGTTTTTTAACTATTTTTAATTTGTGGATAAAAAAACCTAAAAGAACATAACAAGTATATAAAGATTAATTATTGAAATTAAACAGTTATATTATGGATGAGAAAGAACATTTTGAACTACTTGGCTATGTAAAGATATCACCATATAGAACAAACACCCTAAAATCAATAGGCTATGAATTGAAGATGCCTTCCGAAATAGCTAAAGAAAATAACATAAAGACCAGCCAGGTTTCATCAGCTTTATCTGACTTGAAAGAAAAAAATCTAGTAATCTGTGTAAATGAAGAAGTGAGAAAAGGAAGATTATACAAATGCACAGATTTAGGACTAGAAATAATAAAAAAAATATAATGAAGCTATTATTCGGCTTCATCTAATTCTGCAATTTTATCATCAAATTCATTGAATTTGCGGGCAAGACCTGAGAAATATGGAATATATACCTTTGAAAAGGCAACTCTATCAGGGTTTTGGCCCATTTCAGCAATTCTATCTTTTACCCTTTGGATTTTGCGTTCGACTTCATCATACATCAAGTCTCCAGGGAATTCACCGATGAATACTCCATCCGCACCGTTTTCAAGCGCATACCTGATGTGCTTTGGCCTTACACGATTGACTGAAATGACCTTGATGATGTGTATCGATTCCGGATATGACAATCTGTTGACACCGATATTGTCTGCTGCAGTATATCCAATATTGTCTAAAAAGACAAGAATCATGCGTTCGCCCTCTTGCTTTTTGGAAAGAACACCCTTGATTGTAGAGAGTATCTTCTCGTCAATGTTACCGTTGACAGTGATTGCCCTTTGGTTACATCCGACAAGACATTTGCCGCATCCTGTACAGCTCATAGGGTCAATGTAGACTTCATCTTCCTGAATGCTCATGGATTTGTATTTGCATCTGCTTACGCAGTCTCCGCAGACTATGCATTTTTCATTATCGATTTCTGCAATGAACGGTTCAATTTCCACACCGCCATAGTTGTATTCACTTACCTTTGCGGCAGCGGCAGTTGCCTGCATGATTGAGTCTGTGATGTCCTTTGGATCATGCGCTGTTCCGCAAACGAATATTCCCTGAACGTCAGTTGCAATAGGCTTGATTTTCGGATGTGATTCCTTGATGAATCCGTCTTCTGTTGTACCGACATTCAATATTTCCGCAATCTCCTTTGTACCATCTGACGGTTCCATTGCTGTTGAAAGAACAACCATATCCGCTTCGATTTCAACAAATTCCCCTTTGAGCGTATCTTCAGTTCTGACAATGAAGTTGTCTCCTTTCTTGACTACTTCACCTGGACGACCGCGCAGGAACCTTACCTCATTTTCCTGGGTGTGCTTGTAGTATTTCTCAAACATTCCAGGGGTTCTGATATCTGTATAACATATCAATACATCGGTATCAGGGTATTTGTGCTTGATGATGTTTGCATTCTTCAAAGCTACTGTACAGCATATCTTGGAGCAGTATCTGTGTCCGTCAGGCTTTTCATCCCTTGAACCTACGCACTGTATCATCACGACACGCTTTGGAACTTCACCGTTCGCTTTTAATAATTTTCCTTTTGTCGGTCCGTTCACACCAGTAATACGGCCCAATTCTGATTGGGTTATGACATCATCATAGCGAGTGTAGCCGTATTCGGGTCTTTTTTCCATGTCGAATAGCTTATGACCTGTTGCTACGATAATCGATCCAACCTGAAGGAGCATCTTTTCAGGCTTTCCCTTAAGGCGGATCGCTCTCATGCTGCACTGCCTGAAGCAGTCCCCGCACTTGTCGCAATTGTCCATGTCAATTACATAGGCTTCTGGATATGACTGTCCGAATGGCCTGTAGATTGCCTTTCTTAATGAGAGATTATCGTTCCAGTCGTTCGGCACTTCCACCTGGCATACTTCAGCGCATTTTCCGCATGCAAGACACTTTTCGGTGTCGACGTATCTTGGAGATTTCTCCAAAATCAAATTATATGTTCCGGCACGCCTTTCGGCTTCGATGACCTTTGTGTTTGTCATCACCTCAATGTTGTCATTCCAGACCAGCTCGTTCAATATAGGGTTTAAAAGGCACATCCCGCACTCTTCGGCTATCTTGACAGGAGAGAATACCTTACCTATCTTCGCCATGTGCCCTCCGATTGAAGGGGATTGCTCTATAATAGTTACCTTTGTGCCCTGCTTTGCAAGGGACAGTGCGGCATTCATACCGGCTATTCCACCGCCTATTACGGCTACCTCATCAGGAGTCTGACAATAGATCGGATCAACTGCATCTGATTGCTTTACCTTTTCAATGGATGCGTTAATTAATGTTATGGCCTTGTGGGTTGCCTTTTTCCTGTCTGAATGAACCCAAGAACATTGTTCCCTGATGTTTGCCATGTCCATCAAATATGGATTTAGAGGTTTTACATAGTCCTGGAATGTCTTTTCATGACTTATGGGAGAGCATGCTGCTACAACAACCCTATCCAAATCATGGTCAAATATTGCATCACGGATTATCTTACGTCCATTCAAGGAACATAAGTTTTCGAACTGTCCGATGAACTCCACATCCAATGAAGCTCTGACTTCATCCAAATCAACTACATCTGCAATATTTCCCCCACATTCACATAAAAACACGCCAACTTTCAAATCATCCCTCATTGTTCAACCTCCTTCAACTCCTTAATAACAGAATCAATAGGTACGGTGTGAGCCTTAACACCGATTACCTTATCAAAATCTCCTCCCATAGCCAATGCTATGAATTGTGTTATATTTAAATGTATTGCCCTGAAGTCCCTGCCTTCACGTTCGCCAATCAAATGCTGATACCTGTCAAACTGGATATGGCAATTAGGACATAAATGCACCATGATATCAACGTCCTCATCCGCAATAGCATTCATCTTATCTGCCGTTGCGGTAAAGGAAAGCTCCGGGTTTGAATATCTCTGCCTGAAACCTGTTCCACAAGTAGCTCTTTTGTGGTCATACCAACCGATGGTTTTGCATCCGCACTCCTCAATCAGCTCATCGAGGATGTTTGGATCCCTTACTCCACCGATAGTGTCTTCATAGTGCACCTTACAGTAATGGCATCCATGGTGGGTTGCAATGGTATACTCGCTCAAGTCATATTTAATATGGTCTTTAATCTCATCTTTTTTTCCATATAAAATATCTACAACATGAAAAATGTTTTCTGTCGGTTTCAGGTCGTCCTTTTCATATTTCAGGTGTGATAATCCATTATCGTCGAATAATTTGTTGATGTGCTCCCTCAAGTCATCCTTCTTGTTGAGCAACTTTACTGATTTCTTATTGATTGCATAGCAGGTTGCACACATCATCACAAGATTAGGCCGTCCGATTTCACGGGCTATCCTAAAGTTTCTCGCACCGATTGCTGTTGTGTCAATCTGGTCAAATACATCTGAATAATGCCCAAGTCCTGTACAGCAGGTCTGCTTGTCTGAAATCACATAATCTACTCCGAGCTTGTCGAACACGAACTTTGTTGATGCCTCAACTCCTGGATATTCCACACTCACAAGGCAGCTTCTAAACAATAGGATGTCCTTATCGGGAACTGATTTCATTTTTCCCCCTCCTGAGTCTCTCTTATCTTTTCAATCTTATCCTTGAATCCTGTGATTGTCAATATTGTGCTTACCTCATCGATGACATCCTCAGGCGGCATCAATGGAGGGTCCAATTCCAATTCATTTCTAATTTCCTCCAGGTGCTGTCTGAAGTCCCACCATCCCGGAACGTCACGGTCGATGTCCTCGAAAAATATTTCGGGAATAGCACCGATGGCTGCAGTGAAATATGAATCTGCAAAGCCCATGTATTCATACAGCTTTTCATAGCCGATTCCATTTTTGATTGCGAACTGCTTTAGAATCTGATTTACTTCGCATACGCTGTTTCCAACAGGGCATACGCTATGGCAGGTATAGCAGTAAAAGCAATCCCATATGCAGTCATCTTCAATGATTGTTAAGTCTCCGTTCAGAACCCTTTCTATAATGTCACGGGGGTTATAATCGGAATGCCTTGCTGCAGGACATGTTGAAGTGCACATTCCACACTGCACACACTTTAAAACACCCTCATCCTTTGAATTTTTCACATCATGAATGATGTCTTCAGCAAATTCAATTGGTGAATCGGTAATCTTCTGCATCATTACACCTACAATTTAAACTCTTGATTTTGAATCATTTTCTTCAATTTCAATGATAACTTATTGCCTCTCAACCTGTCAGATTGACGGCAGATAATTGGAACGTTAACGTCTTCATCATTGATTGTCAAATCAACACTTCCTGTATTCATGTCAAATGCATCATGGCGGCAGTAATTGGCACACATTCCACATCCGAAACAATATGTTAGGTTCAATCTGCCTCTGGAAAATGCATTTGTCGGACATATTTCTTCGACAATACACTTATCACAGGCCAGACACTTTGAATCATCATATCTTGGCCTTAAGTCATAATCTGCCCATAATTTTCCGTAATCAGTATTGTCCAATGGCAAGTGACGTCCTTTGATGTCGGATACCGGAATGTCAACCATGTCATCGGTTACAAGTAAATTGTTATAGATTTCTTCATTCAATACAGGTATAGGAATGGCTACAGTATCATAGACCTCTCCGCCTTGGCCTGTCTTGAAACCGCCGATATAATAAGGATCCATTTGTGTCAAGTCAGCGGACAGCATTAAATTTGGCTTTTCTGCGCTTGACCTTGTTCCATTTCCTAAAATATAACCTTGAGCGCCATTCAAAAGAACCTTGCATCCGTCTCTTATCACATTTTGCGGCACGTCATTTTGAAGCGGGTTCAAATCGCCGCATCCTGAAAATGTCAGACCCCTCAAGTTTCCTTCAAGAGGTATTGCCGCAAATATTGATGAAACCTCTTCATTGTTCGGATTTGTAAATGCTGTGTAGTTCTTGAATGCCATACGGGCACCGATGATTTGCGCTCTTGTAACATCATCAATTGTAATTGTATTTTCTATTGTCTTTCCTTCTGCACTTTCAACCCTTACATCAATTTCCTTTCCTTCAAGCAAGTCTTTGAGAAGGAATCCTCCGCCGTAATTATGGTCGTAAATCGAATGTGCTGTTCCGTGCAGTACGACATCGACAGAACCCAGCCATTCATTCGGACATGGTCCTGCAAAGGCAGGAACGCCATTCATGTAGACTTCATTGGCTCTTATGAATTCTCCAGGCTCTGAGACAATGAAGTTCAGGATGGCTGCAGTTCCGCTCATTACGCCGCATGTTCCTGCTGTGACTACATCCACTTCATCAAAACTTGGAGCATCGCCTGCCTTAATGAGTTTTTTGAATTCTTCTGCTGTGTAAATATGGGCTTCCCCATCGTTGATTTTCTGATTGATTTCATCAATGCTGCGATTATTAGTCAATTGAATGCACCTTAAATTTTTCCTAATGTATCTCCTCTCAAACCTCTTCTCAAGGTTTCAAGAGATGTTATGTCATCGCTTGAGACATTACCTAAATTAACAGTGTTGCCGAATTTTAAAATGAAGAATACCTGCTGGTCCTTGTTCGGAGCTTCCCATAGAATATTCCTATTGTCTATCCTATCTACAATTACATCGATTTCATCTTCCTTTGCATTTCCTGACTTATCGAAGATTCCGATGTTTTTGCCGCCTTCACGGGCTTCGACAATGATCAATGATGAACCTGCCTTGAGCTCATCATTCATCTGGGATATCCTTTCATCCAGGGTAAGTTCCCTATCCAATGTAGGGTCCTTTTTGCCTACTTCAGAGAGCACTTCAAATCCTTCAAGCTTGGCCCTTTTGATGCAGTTTAACTTGTCTTCATGGACAATGTTAGTGGAGCCGTCGGATATTTCAACGGCCGGAAAACCCAAATTGCGGGCCTCCTCAAAGAATTCCTCAAGTTTATGGTTCATGTAAGCAAGTTCAAACAGGGTTCCGCCGGTATAGGGGGTGATGTCATGAGCCTTATACATTTCAACCTTTGCCTTGATTATGTCCTGCTCATGGACTATTGATGTTCCCCATCCGAATTTGAGATAATCCACATATTCTCCGGAGATGTTCATTAAGCTTTCTGCAGTTTCAAGGCCCAGGCCTTTGTCCAGAACCATTGTGATTCCACAGTCTCTTGGTTTTGATTCTCTTTTTTTTGATAAAAATTCAAATGATTTCAAAATATCACACGTGTTAATTTTTGGTTTTAAATATTAAATATGCAATAGTAGTATTTAAACCTTATTAACACTTTCCTTTTAGAGACCAATAAAAGGCTGTTATATTAAATTAAAAAAAGAATAACGGGTGTAATAAAAAAAAGTAAAAGAAATTAGTCCGCTCTCATTTCATTTTCAGATCTGGTAACTAAATCTGAAAGTGAATTGCGAACATTTTCAGGGATAGAATTATCTTCTTTTTCAGCTATCACCTGAGAAATAATTTTGCACAGAACAAAAATAGCATGCTTATGTTCTGCCTTAGTCTTATGAATGTGATGTGGGCTAATCTTAAGTGTGATGTATTCACTGCAGTCGTTTCTAATTTGATCATCTTCAGCCAAAAATTTTAAAACATATACCAAAAATTGATGTAATTGTATCATTTCGTCTTTATACATAGATATCTAACCCATTTTATTAACTAATTTCAGTTAGTTAAAAATTAACTCCCCTTTTCTATAAAGTAATATTTAATAACTAATCATATTTAAATATTGCATTCAATTTAACAACTTTTAATCAAATCCATTACCCATATTGATGGAATTTTAATTTATAGTTTAATTTAATCAATGTTTTTTGATGGATTACACAGTAATTGAAACAACTTTTTAGACAGTAATTTTTTAATATTATCAAACTTAGAATAAATTGATTAAAAGATATGTAAAGTGATGAGCTTGAATGAATTATTACATCACACACAATGATATTAAAATCATGACCAATCAAATTACACAAAAATAAATTACGCCTATTTAAACAGACACATCTTCAATAATTCACAGGTTGAAAATTCACATCAAAATCCGCTGACTCGACAATCTTTGGAAGCTTTCCGAATGAGGCAACATGACTATCGCAAACAATCAAAGCGCCATCAAAAAATTCCTTATAATTTTCACTGCATTCCAGACCGTTTACAATCTTCTCTTCACTGTCTTCGCCCCTGATTTCATTTGCAATTCTTGTTGCAAGCCCATCGGAAAGGGCGCAAGATTTGGATATTACGCAGACGCTGTCCGCATCGCCAAAGCTGATTGAATGGCCAATCTTGCCTGAAGAGCTGCAGATTCCCAAAGGACTGCGGCGAGCCTTAATCTCAAAGGCAATATTGTTTCCCAAAACCTGATTATTGGAATATATTCCGCACAGCACCTTCTCATCATTGATCATGGCAATGTCTCCCCCATTTTCGACAATGGAATATCTGGACCCCTCCCCAATCAGGTAATCAAGAGACAGCTGCGAAATGCTTCCAGCAACACATGCCATAGGACCGACATCGGAAACATTGGAAGCATCAGCCATTGTTCTGACGATTAAAGGAACATCCTCTTCAACTTCAATTGGCTCAAAGGACAATAAGAAATCCTGATTTTTCAAAATGTAATTTTTCAAATCCCTTCTGATTGAAAATACATATCTTTTCAGTTCATGACGGGTCAAATCGCATGTCAATCTGATATGTGTTTCATCCAAATCAATTTTTGAGAAATTCATAAGTTAATATATATCATTAAAACATATTTATACTCATGAAAGCCCTAAACAAAATGCTCTGTTTAGTTGATGGTGAACACTACCTACCAGTCACTCAGGAAGCAATAGATACATTAAACAATTTGGAACACATTGACATTGCAGGCGCTGTTTTTATTGGCGGAACCGAAAAGCTTAGAGACGACTCGGAAGATACCTATTCCGAGAAATTGGGAGTTCCAGTTCAGTTTGCAAAGGATAAGGACATACCCTACGACATTATAGTTGATATGATTAGAGAATATGATGTCGATACCGTCTTCGATTTGAGCGACGAGCCGATACTTGACTATCCCAAAAGATTTAAGATTGCATGCAAAGTGCTGAATGAAGGCGTAACCTATGAAGGGCCTGATTTCAAGTTTGAACCGACAACACAATATGACGTGATGGAAAAGCCATCAATGACAATCCTTGGAACCGGAAAGCGCATAGGAAAAACTGCAGTTTCAGGTTTCGTGTCAAGACTAATAGATAAAAAAGGCTACAATCCCTGCGTAATTGCAATGGGCCGGGGAGGACCTGAAGAGCCCGAAATCGTCCATGGAGAAAAACTGAAAATCAATGCAGAATTCCTTCTCGAACAATCCGAAAAAGGTGTTCATGCGGCAAGCGACCACTGGGAAGATGCCCTTATGAGCAGAATCCTGACCATCGGATGCAGACGCTGCGGCGGAGGAATGGCCGGAGAGGTATTCCTGACAAACATGAAAAAGGGAGCCAAGCTAGCCAATAGCGTTGAATCCAAATTTGTCATATTTGAAGGAAGCGGAGCTGCAATACCTCCAATTAAAACCGACAAAAAGATAACTCTTGTTGGAGCAAATCAGCCGATTGAAAACCTGACCACATACTTCGGACCGTATAGGGTTGCCCTTGGAGATCTGGTGATACTGACAATGTGCGAAGAACCAATGTGTTCTGCCGAAAAGATTAAGGAGATAGAAGAGTTTGTAGATGAAGTGAATCCTGATGCAACCGTCATATCTACAGTATTCCGTCCTAAGCCTTTAGATGACATATCCGGCAAAAATGTCTTATTTGCAACAACCGCTCCGGAAGATGTTAAGGACAAGCTGGTGGATTATCTTGAAATGAATTTCGGCTGCAAGGTCGTTGGAACAACAGCGCATCTATCCAACAGGCCCCTTTTGCGAGAGGACATGAAAAAATATATGGGCAAATCCGACGTGATGCTTACCGAACTTAAGGCGGCTGCGGTTGACGTTGCAACAAAAGATGCGATAGCTGCAGGATTGGATGTAGTCTACTGCGATAACATTCCGGTGCCGATAAATGATTCATATCCGGATTTATCAGATTCAATTATTAAATTGGTGGATTCCGCAATCGATAATTTTAACAAAAAATCAGAATAGCAACCGAAAACTTCTATTCTGACAATCTCTTTTTTTATGAGTTCTACAGCATAATAGAAAAATAAATTTATATATGAAAAAACAAATCATTAACTAATGAAAACAATAGCTATTGGTGTTGGAGAAAACGAAAATATTATACAAGCTTGTCATATTTTTAAAGAAAAACACCCAAAAACAAATTTAAAACTAATATATCGTGACGAAGACTTAGTCAGGGCAGTTTTAGATGATAAAATCAATGGTGTAGTTCGTGGGTCCCTTCCAGCGTCTAATATCATGCGAGAACTTAAAGAAAACTACCCTAACATTACAAGAGCAACATACGTTAATGGGGATGAATACGAGTTTTTATTAACACCCGTCGGTATTGATGAGGGAGAAACTGTTGAAGACAGATTCAAAATCGTTGAACACTGTATAGACTTCTTGAAGAAACTTGGAAAAACTCCAAAAATCGCCGTTCTTGCAGAAGGAAGGGAAGATGACTTCGGAAGAGGCGAGGAAGTATCCCAATCAATCACTGAGAGCAAAAGACTGACAAGACTTATTGAAGAGAACACTTCAGAGGAAGTCAAAAACTATTATATATTAGTTGAAAAAGCAATAAAAGACAATTGCAACATCATTATCGCTCCAAACGGCAGAGTAGGAAACATAATATTCAGAACATTGGTTTTGCTTAATTCCTGGCCAAGCTATGGAGCAGTAACCTTTGGAATGGATAAGATTTACATCGATACAAGCAGAGACCAAAGTATCGAAGGATATGTTCGCAGTCTGATTTTAGCCAATAGCTTGGATGACGTTTAAGTGATTGAAATGGCAGAAAATATACTTTATAAGATTTATGAATGGTATATATCAAGAGATTTGGTGCCTGAAAAGATGCCAAAGCATGTTGCTATAATCATGGATGGAAACAGAAGGTATTCTAAACTCCAGGGAAACATGGATGTAGTTAAGGGACATGAAATAGGAGTAGATACCCTAGAAAAAGTTTTGGACTGGAGTATTGACTTCGGTATTGAAATCATTACCGCTTACGCTTTTTCCACAGAAAATTTCAACAGGCCTCAGCATGAAGTTGAAGGGCTGATGAACCTGTTCGTTATTAATTTCAAGAAGATTGTCACCAATGAAAAGGTCCACAAGCATGAAGTGAAAATCAAGGTTGTCGGAAGAACAGAACTGCTTCCGGACAATGTAAAGGAAGCAATTAAAGAAGCAGAAGAGGCAACAGCCCACTATAACAAAAGACTACTCAACTTGGCTATCGGATATGACGGACGTTTGGAAATCATTGACTCATTCAAAAAGATTATCAAGGACGTGCAGGACGGAAAGATTTCCATTGACGATGTGGATGAGGACCTTGTAAGTCAAAACCTCTATACCGGAGGACTGGCTGACCCTAACCTAATCATAAGAACAAGCGGAGAAGAGCGCCTGAGCGGATTCTTGCTCTGGCAATCATCATACTCTGAATTATATTTCTGCGAAACATTATGGCCAGAACTTAGAAAAGTTGATTTCATAAGGGCAATCAGATCATATCAAGCAAGAGACAGAAGGTTCGGTGCATAATGATAGACACACATTGCCATATTGATTTTGAAGACTTCGACGATGACCGTGAAGACGTCGTCAAAAGAGCGAAAGACAAATTGGATAACGTTATCGTTTCAGGATACAGCAATGACAGCAACATGAAAGTGCTTCAGCTTTCAAAAGACTATAAAGATTTCATTTATCCCACTTTCGGATTTCACCCGGTAAGCTCACAGAATGCAACAGAAGAGGAGATTAAAACAGCACACGAAAATGTTGTCAAACATCTCGATGAAATCGTAGCTATCGGTGAAGTCGGAATGGACTATTTTTATGTTACAGACAAGGAATTGCGTGAAAGGCAGCAGGAAATCTTCACCGGATTTTTAGAACTTGCAGACGAATATGAAAAACCTATTGTAATGCATGTGAGGGACTGCGAGAAAAAAGCGGTCAACATTGTCGCAGATTATGACAATATACCTTATTTTGTTTTCCACTGCTATGGTGGAAGCCTGAAGACAGCAAAAAGAATAAAGAATATGGGAAATGCCTACATGAGCTTTTCCACAATGCTGTGCTACTCACAGCAGCACCAGGATTTAATTAAAAAAATAGATTTGGATTATATTCTAACAGAAACCGATAGCCCATATCTTGCAATGACAAAAGAGGACAGAAATGAACCTGCAAATGTCGTGAATGCGGTTTACAAGATTGCAGAACTGAAAAACATGGACGTCAGGACTGTTGATGAGATAACCACCAACAATGCCCGCAAAATCTTTAAAATCTAGTAATGCAGGGTAAAATTAAGATTTATCAATACATCCCTATTTTCCTTAACGGCTTCGATTTCAAGTTCAAAATCAGTCAGATCCTGCATGACCAAATTGACCAAATGCCAATCCAACAGTGAATCATTCAAAAATATTGTGAACTGATTTCTATCGATTATGACTTTCTTTCTGCAGAACAGCTTGAATGCATAGAAATAGAGTTCTATTCTGAATATCAAGTCTTCCTTATCGCCATTTCCATTGATAAAGTACTCCTTCAAGTCTTCCTGAAGGATTTTTCCCTCATCGCCGACATCCGCCTTGAATGTTTCCATTTCCTTTAGGTCGTCCATCAATTGCTTCTTTTCTTCATCGCTGTACATCTAATCACACAAACTAAACTTCAATTTTAAAATATTATATGAATTAGGCATGAAAGTAACCTTAAACTTATCAAAAACATCATCCAACATTCTCAACAAATCCAGTTCCAAGCCATCGGGAATTACATACAGAACAAATGAATCATCACAGATTTCAATGCCTATGTCTTCAAACAAGGGCACTTTCAATTCGCTTATGAAAATGTACTTGTACATTATCAGCTGATAATCATTGACATCAATGCCGCTTCTGATGATGTCAACCAATTCCTCCTGCAGCTTGAAAGCTATTGCCTCAAAAGTTTCTTCTGTAATTTTAATCCCTCATTCAATCAAATTTTTGTCCATATCATCGATAGCTGAGAATATTTCATCCAAAGACCTCTCTTGGATACCTTCCGAAACATTTTTTCCTATTTCATACCTTGACATGAATAATATTTTGGACTTAAACCCATTTAACATTAGCTG
>JAUNXN010000022.1 GCA_030539795.1 Methanobrevibacter sp. | reverse complement strand
CCGGACCATTTTGCATCGGCAGGACATCCGAATGCACACTTTCCACATTGGATGCAGTCTGCTTCCCTGATTGCCTTCGGCATCTTTAAAGTATTGAGGCCTAATTCACGACCGGCATCAAGAAAGGCTTGAGTTCCTTTTCCGATGTGTGAGTCATCCAACTGATGTACGCCAACCAAATCTTCAACATATGCATAAGCATCGGTTAAATCAATATCATAGTCAAGCAATTCTTCATCTAAAGCTCGAACCATATTTGACATGGATACAATTGTCGCTCCACCTATGCAAGTGGTTGTTAGCAAATCTACATCTTCTGAGTACTTGTCATAATAATCAAATGCGTCTTTTGAATGTATATACGGACCTTTTTCTAAAATTGTAACTGGCTTTCCATCCAATGCAAGTTCACGGGCCAATAATGCCCCGCCTGCACCGGTGCCTATAACAACAATCATTCAATCACCTAAAAATATTAACACGTGTTATATTATATTTCATATTATATAAATTTAATATTATTTTTGTCAAACCAACAAATAAAATTAGTTGAAATTAACCCAATTAAAAAACTTTTATTAAATATGTAATTCAAAAATATAATATTATATTAACTCTTAATGAGGGATAAAATGGAAGAATACATTGACCTATTCGAAAAAGTTATTGCAAAAACAAGCCCACAAGTGGATTACATCGACATTAGAGCAGGAATTGGTGAAAACACTGCTTTATTAATGAAAGATGGTGATGTCGATGAGATTAACACCGGAATGAGCCTAGCGGCAAGAGTAAGGGTGTTGAACAATGGAGCATGGGGCTTTGCATTTACAACAGACTTATCTAAAATAAATGAAATTACAGATACAGCTATCAAATTCTCAAACTCCCTTAAGGGAGATGTAACATTAAGCGAAACAGACATCATAAAGGACAAGATCGCCGTAGACGTTAAGATACCGTTTAAAGACATTTCTATAGAAGAGAAAAAGGACATTATGAAAGCGGCGAATGATGCTGCAACAATTGAGAAAGTCAACAGTACCACAGTAAGCTATGGCGACAGCGAAATCAGCGAATTATTCATGAGCAGCGAAGGAAGCCAAATTCAAGTAAATACAAGCAGGGTAAGAATGGCTTTGAATGCATCTGCAACCAATGGCGAAATAATCCAATTCGGACACGGAAGTCTTGGAGGAGTTAAAGGATTTGAAGTGATAGCCGATACAGATATTGAAGAATTCGGAAGAAACATAGGTGAAAAGGCCGTCAGACTACTTGATGCGAAAAGCGCCCCTTCCGGAAACTTTCCGGTAATAGCTGATCCTGAATTGACAGGAGTTCTGATTCACGAAGCTGTAGGCCATGCCGTTGAAGGAGACTTAATCTTACAGAATGATTCAATCCTAAAAGACAAGATGGGATGTGAAATTGCATCAGACATCGTTAACATCTTTGATGATGCAAGCCTGAAAGAAGGTTTCGGATATTATCCGTATGACGTGGAAGGCGTCAAGACCAAACCTAACCAACTGGTTAAGGATGGAAAATTGGTTTCACTTCTAAATTCAAGGGAAACCGCATCAAAATTGAACATGAAATCTTCCGGAAATGCAAGGTCATTGATTGCAGACCAGCCGATTGTGAGAATGAGCAACACATACCTGCAGCCTGGAGACAATAGCTTTGAAGAGCTGATTGAAGACATTCCCGATGGAATTTATCTTAAAGGTTCCAGAGGTGGCCAGGTGGATACAGGGAAAGGAATTTTCCAATTCAATGCTGCAGAAGGTTACCTGATTGAGAAAGGTGAAATAACAACACCGCTTAGGGACGTTTCCCTATCCGGAAATATTCTTGAAACCCTGAAAAACATTGACGCCATAGGCAATGACTTTAAATTGAGCGTTGGCTTTTGTGGAAAAGACGGTCAGACAGCCCCTGTCGGTGATGGAGGACCTCACACAAGAATTTTAAATGCTTTAGTAGGAGGCATGGGATGATGATAAGTGATAGAGCAGGAAAATATTTGGTTGAAGTAGCTAAAGATTCAATAAAACATTATTTGGAAACTGGTGAGAAATTAGATAAAGGGGAAGGCTATCCGCTTGAATTAGATGAAAAATTGGGTGTTTTTGTAACATTGAATAAAAGAAACAATTTGAGGGGATGCATTGGATATGCAGAACCTATAATGCCTGCAATTGAAGCTACAATTGATGTGGCAATAGCTGCGGCGGTCAATGACCCTAGATTTCCGCAAGTGACTTTGGATGAATTGAAGGAACTTGATTTGGAAGTCACCGTTTTGACCAAGCCCGAAATGATTATCGTAGCTCATCCCGACCAATACTTTGAGGAAATTGAAATCGGCCGTGACGGATTGATTGTCCAAAAGGGATATTCCAGAGGATTATTGCTTCCGCAAGTTGCTACTGAAAACAAATTTGATGTTGAACTGTTTTTAGAGCACACATGCATGAAAGCGGGAATCAGTGCCGACAGCTGGATGGATGAAAGCTGTGACGTGTACAAGTTCCAAGGACAAATTTTTGAATAGTGATTAAAATGATGATTCCAACAATACCTACTCCACAGGAACTGCTTGACAAGGGATTCAGCAGAGGCAAAAAGCAAGCCGACCTGATTAGAAGCCAAAAAATGCCTAAACATTTGAAAGGCAAAAGAATCGAAGAAAGAAGAGTGGTTACTTCATGTCAGGTAATTAAAGATAAATTAAAATCAATTATTGATGCCGTTCCAGAAATCGAAAGCCTGCATCCGTTTTATCAGGACTACATCGACATTACCGTTGGCGTAGATGATATGAAACAGGCATTGGGTGCACTTAACTGGGCTTACGGAATTATAACCCAACTTGAAAAGGAATATGGTGCAAAAATAAGAAAGAACCCTTCTGAAAAGGCAACAGCAATCCAAAAGCAAGCTTACGGAAGAATCGCATCTGTTGTAAACAAGATTAAAAAGGATCTGGACTTTTTGGACTTTGCAAAGCAGAATCTAAGGAACATGCCTACAATCGATTTCGATGCAACCACCATCGTTATTGCAGGTTTTCCGAATGTGGGAAAATCAACCTTATTAAGGCAGCTCAGTAATGCGGAACCTCAGGTCGCAAACTATCCTTTCACTACCAAAGGTATACAGATTGGCCACACTGAAAGGCACTGGAAGCATATTCAGATTATCGACACTCCAGGTTTACTTGATAGGCCGGTTTTGGAGATGAACGATATTGAAATGAACGCTATTGTGGCTCTAGAGCACTTGGCCGATGCGATATTATTCATTTTTGATGCATCAGAAACCTGCGGTTTTCACCTGGAAAACCAATACAACCTCTTAAAGCAGATTGAAAAAATCTTTTCTGAAATACCTGTAATATATCTATTCAACAAAATGGATTTGATAGAAGACAGGGAATATCTCAATGATTATATAGACGATGAAGACAATTCAATTTTCATATCTGCAATTGAAGGCGAAGGCATCGAAGAGATAAATAAAAAAATCGATAAGATCAAAAAAATAGAACGCAACACTGAAGAAGCGGAAGATGATGATTACTATTAATCCAATCATCGTCCCAATTTTTTTATTTTATCAATATAACAAATAATATTTATTACTCATCTATTTTAGCTATAAGTTCTTTATTTTCGATGTATTTAACTATTTTTGGAGCATATTTTTTCAGTATAGGGATTCTGTTCATATACTGGCTGAAAAAGTTTATATCACGTTTTGTTAAAACTTTTAACCTTATTAATGATACAATATAAAGGAAACTGCCGATTATAATTCCTATTATTAAACCGATTAATGTCTTAGGAATTACATAACAAACCCCCATTAAAATTAAATTGCAAATCAATACCAGCAATATATTCTTCCATGGAATTGATATTCTGGTAGTCCTAATTACAAATAGCATTATAATGACCATTAATATGCATGTGGTTATTGTTGTAGCTATGGCGGCACCTATAATGCCCATCATTTTAACAAAAAATGCATTCAATGCAATATTCATTACAGTACCCGCAAGCAGTATATACATCGGCAATCTGGGATTTCCAGTACCTTGAAGTATGCTGCTACTGATCATATATATGCTATAAAAGGACATTCCTATTACTAAGATGCTTAAAACTCCTGAACCCGGAGTATAGACATTTCCAAACAGTAACTGAATAATAGGCATGCTGAACATGCTTATAATCACACACATTGGAATAACTGTAAGAATGCAATATCTTAAACAGTCCACGACATACTCCTGCAATAATTTTTGATTTCTTAAAACATAAGCTTCCGCTGTTGCAGGAAGCAACACTGTTGAAATTGATAGTGAAATAACTAAAGGAATTCTTGAAATCGGATCAGCAGCATTATAAAACCCTACGTCAGTAGATAACATGAAAACGCCTATAACCAATGTGCCGACATCATAGATTGCCATTTCAGATAATGCAGTAATAGCTACAGGCACTGCAAAACAAATTAACATCCATAATAATTTCAATTCCTCTTTAAAACTTAAATCCAATGAATCTTCAGAATAGAACATTGGACTGATATATTTTTTATATAATAATACTGCCGTTATAGCCGAAACTATGAAACCGAATGCTCCCCCTAACACGGCACCCATGGCATATAATCCGCAATAGACAAATACAACAGCAAAAACGATTGTTGCTAACTGTTCGGCCATCCTATTATACACAGTATATTCATTTTTATAGACTCCTTGAAATGCGCCTCTCATAGCCCCTACAATTACGCTGAAAGGAGTTATTAGGCTAACGGCCCTTAATGGCCATACGACCAGTGGTTTATGAAATATTTCGTTTGCAATGAAATCCGATGAAAATAATAGGATAATGCTTAATAAAATTGCCATTAACACCATGAACTTGGTTGCAGTATAGATAACCTGCCGTGTCAATGCCTTTTCATCTTTTGCATTATATTCCGCAACATATTTTGATATTGCCGGAGGCAATCCGCCAGCAGATAGAATTTGGAATATCCCCTGAAACGGCAAAGTTAATCCATATAACCCATATCCTTCCGGTCCGAGCATTCTACTCATTAATAGCCTATTAATGTAACCTCCTACTCTGAAAAGTAAGTTGCCCATTACTAAAATGAAACTATTCTTAAGTACCTTATTAGACATATTCTTCACTTAATTGAATATAAATAAAATGTTTATATAACTTTATAAAAATATAAGTATATATTTAGTATTTATTTTAGGCTAATTAACTATTTTATGGTAGATGACTATGGATTATAAGAAATATGATATTTTTTCACCGATGGTATTCGTTCTATTGGTTATTATTTATTTAATGTTTTCAGAAATAGCCTTTCATTATCATTTAAACAAGTTAATTGGTGTTGACCTTTACACCATTGGCGTAATATTCTTAGGAATCGTATTTTATATCATAGGTATCGCATTATCAAATTATTTTCTTAAGAATAAAGAGATTAATATAAATAGTGAAAAGACAGATAAGATCTTCTCGGAACGCCTAGTCTTATCATTGGTAATAATTGGAATATTGCTTCAAGTAGCAAATCTAATCTATCTGGGAGGAATTCCATTATTCAGCGGCTATCTTAAAGCTCATGCCGCAACAAGGATATGGTTATTGAGTTATTTAATCTTTTTACCTTCGATTAATGTTCTGATAGCAAAATATGATAACAAAAAATATTATTTATTGTTCCTAATAGGCTTATTGCTGTTTGTATCCACTGGCTATAGAACAACTGCAATGGCTATCGTAATAAGCGTATTAATAACAACATATTATACTAAGGATTTGCCTTGGAAATATCTGATATTATCCATAATTGCCATATTCATATTGCTGGTGGTAGTTGGATATATTGCAGTCAAATCAATTGAATGGCAAACCTGGTCATCCACTCCAATCGAACTATTATTTTATAGGGCAGGATATACTTTACAGGTCTTAGACCATGCGGCATTTCTACAGGGCAGCACTCACGGCCAATTATTATATAATACATTGATGGGTTTTTTCAAATCTTCCGATCCAAGGGTAATTGTCGGCTCAACAACATTAGGCTATGCACATTCAACAACTTCAACTATTTTTGGACCTGCATTGTTGGATTTTGGATTATATGCCATGCTATTGCAAATGGCAATCTTAGGATTTGTAATGAATTTAATCTATAAAGTTCAGAGCAATGTCAAGAGCATTTTCATTGGATTGTATGCAATATTGCTGGCTCATTTAATAATATGGATAGAAACAGGACCTACTGATCTGGTCGTATTTTTATTCTATTTGATTTCAATAATCCTCCTGATTTATTTAGTTAATATAAAAAAGGTGGGTAATAAATGAATATTGCTATTGTAGCAGAAACCGCTCCTGCAAAAGCCTTTATTCCCATCATTGAAAAAATCGATGCAGATATTTTATCTTTAACTCATAGTGAAGGGGCAATGGAATTATTGAGCCCTTATAGTAAGGAAATTTTTTCAATAGGCGAAGGTAGAAGGAACACTGCAAAGAAAAGAAGCAATTTTACAATCGCCAGGCTTGTTTTAAAAGATACTATCCGCACATATAACGCTTTAAAAAAGCATCCTGTTGATTTGACAATAACATGCGGGAATGCGGGGGATGTGCGTAAAGGAATCGCAGCATCAAAAAAATTAAATCTGCCCAAACTTCATATAGAACAGGATATTTATAACCCGATAGAAATGATAGCCTATGCAGATTTAATCACCGTTCCAAATAAAACAGCTATGAAACAATTAAAAGAGATGTACGATATTACAAATACTGTAAACATAAAAGGATATCCTCTAGCGGAATATGTAGGCAGAGTTCCAATATTGGAAGCTGAGAAAATATATGAGCAGTATCAACATGACGATTTTTATGTTCTTTTTTTAGGTGGGGACACAAGAGCTTCAGATATTCCTGAAATAATTAAAGAAGTGGAAAAAATTGATAAAACAATATTAGTCATTCCATATAGGTTTGAAACATCCACTATAACCCCCCATATCACTAAAAACAATATTTTTGTTGTAGATGGTTATGTGGATTTAATTAGTTTGATGAATGCTTCTCAGGGAGTAATTTACTGTGCCGGAATGGGAGTGACAATTGAAGTTGGCGCCTTAGGAGTTCCTGCAGTAAAAATTTTGGGTTTCCATGCCCAGCATGCAAGTAATGATCTGGCTCAAGATTTGGGAATAAATGTTGCTTCTACGAATGATATAACTCATGCTGTTTCTAGGATGAAAAAACCTCAAGGCAAACGTCTAATTAAAAATGGATGTAAAGCAAGTCTTAAAGTGGCTGAATTGACTACGAGTATGGACTTATTTGACCAGAATTGTGGTGGCCTGAGTAGTTTAAGGAAAATCTGGAACCATAGAAAACAGTATCGATAAGATATTCCGTCAATAAATTATGCCCACTAAAATCAATTAAAAGCAATTGATTAAAAAAAATATAATCAAATTTTAAAGATTTAAACTTAAGCATTTAGAACATTGCCCCAATAATTTAGGAATTCAAAAAAATAAAGCATCATACATATGAAAAATCAATGATTAATAGAATTTATATTTTAGTAACTTTCAGTAAATTTAATCGAAACATTTATATACTAACAAAAAGTAAATAAAACATACTTACTGAAAATTCATCAAGTAGGAGTGTGAAAAATATGGTAGACGAAACTATTGATACCGAATTCACAGAAAAAGAAGAAACTGTTGAAGAAAATATCGACGAAGAAAAATCAAAATTTGATGAAAAAAGAGAAGAAACAAAAGAAAAATTCGATGAAACCAAAGTAAAAGGAAAAAACATTGCAGATAATCTTCTCAATGATTTATCCAATAGCATCGATGAATTCAAAGAAAGCCTTAAAAACATGCAAAAATCAGCAGATCAAAGATATGCTGACTACAAAAAAACAACCGTACAAACTATTGACATTGATTTAATTGAAACCGATGACATCTACTACATCAAAGCAGCTGTACCTGGTGTTGAAAAAGAAGATGTGTCAATCGAAGCAGGCGACAATGACATCACTATCGAAACTTGTTTCAAACCATACATCGAAGAGTTTGAAGAAGAAGACGGAGCTGAAGTAATCGTATCTGCTATTAAATCTGGTAAATGTGTTAAAACTGTAAGATTTGAAAACAGTATCGACCTTGAAAACATTACCGCAAAATTCTCAAACGGAGTTGTTATTGTAACAATTCCAAAATTAATTATACCAAAACATAAAGTAAATGTAGAATAGACTTCTACATTTAATCTCTTTTTTATTTTTAAAAAAAATTAGTATCTTACTTTTCCAATGTGTCTGGTTGCACCAGGATCTTCACCATTGAAATGAGCCAAGTAATAAACAAACCATTCAAGTGGAATTACCAATATGAATGGAGATAATAACTTATCAACACTGGCATAGTCTTTTAACTCATAAATTATATATTTCAATTCCAGGTTTTTAGAAAATTCAATGGCCTTGTCTGTAATTTCATCAGATACAAAATCAGACCTTAAAATAATGATTGGAACATCCTTTTCAGCCCTTTCAATCAAACCATGCCTGAATTCTGCTGAATATTCAGGACAAGCATGCTTAATAGCTCCTTCCATAAGCATGGTCATGGCTAACTTATAAGCAAGACCGAAGTTAGGACCGCTGCCTAAACAATAGAATATATCTTCATCCTTGAATTTCTCGGCAAGCTCTTTGTTTTCATCTTCAGTTAAAAGCAATAGTTTTTCCAACATTTTAGGCATTTCGGAAAGTTGGGCCAGCAACTCAGTCTTATTCTCGTAATCACTGGCTTTGAATAGTATCTGGTAAAGACAGCCTAATTGAGTAATATAAGTTTTAGTGCCCAAAATAGCTGTTTCAGTTCCACATCTTGTAATAATTGGAGTTTTAGCTTCTTTAATCATGGAACTTTCAGGTTCATTTGAAATGGCCACAGTATGGACATTGAATTCGTTAGCTCTTCTAAGTGACGCTAAAGTGTCTGCTGTTTCACCTGACTGTGAGGTGAATATGGCGATTGAGTTTTCACCATCGACCAATTTTTTATTGTAGTAAAATTCATATCCTGTATAAACTTCAATATCGATATTGGTACTGGACATTCTGATTGCGTCACGTACGCTGTAACAGGTTGAAATGGAACTGCCGCAACCGATTAAATATACTTTATCAGCCTGTAGGACCAAATCGGAAACTTCATCCAATGTAGCAAACTCCGCTTCAAAAGTCATCCTAAGTGACTCAGGCTGCTCCATCATTTCATCATACATTTTATATTTCATAGCTTAAACTCCTTTAAAATTAAATAATATTAATTATATATTGTTAATCAACATATAAAAAGGTTTATTTAAAAAATTAAAACATGATACTATGGAAATTGATTTATCATTAATCGGAATGGAAAAGGGCCGGCAATATGAAACAATCATCACTACAAAAAATGATGAAAACTTAAAAAATGCGGCACCCATAGGAGTGCTTTGCTCCGGAGCCGACACCATATTGAATCGTATTTTTAAAGGAAGCCACACCTTAGACAATATTGTTTCACAAAGAGAGTTTGTTGTGAATATAACCCATGATCCTGAATTGTTTACCATGTCCACTCTTGGAAACCTTCCACAGGACTATTTCAATGAAGATACAACCTTGAAATGTGCTGAGGCTTATTTTAAATGTGAAGTTATAAGCCTAACCGAAGCGGTCAAACAGAGCGACCCAATTAAAAAGAAAGACGAGGCCATTGTAATTAAATCCAAAGTAACTGAATTGGCAATAAACAAGAAGTCAAAAGCGATTAATAGGGGATTTGCCTATGTCATTGAATCCCTGTCCAATTATAGTCGATTTGACATTGTTGGAGAGGAAAAAAAGCAAGAGTATCTTCAAAGATTTAGGGAAGCGTATCGGGTTGTCAGAAAAGTAGGTTACAGGCAAGATATTGAAGCTATGAATAAAATAAAAGAAGAGTTAATAAAAAAAGGCTATGAGCCTTAATTTTTAATAACATCAATAAATTCAAATGCATCTCCATCGAATAATCCCAAATCAGATATTTTAAGAGATGGAATTACCAATAATGCCATGAATGCCATTGTCATGAATGGAGACGTAAGGTTTGATCCCAATGCGGCAGCCATACTCTGCAAGGTGGTCAATTTCTCTGCAATAATCTCTGCATCTTCATTAGACATCAACCCGGCAATAGGCAGCGGCAATGAATCAGCGAAATCTTCACTTACAACTGCAATTCCGCCCTGATTGTCAATAACCTCATTTATGGCTTTAGCCATCATTTCGGAGTTATAGCCTATAACGATCATATTATGTGAATCATGGGAAATTGACGAAGCGATAGCGCCTTTTTTAAGCCCAAATCCCTTAATGAAAGCATTTGCTACATTGTTTCCACCATAACGTTCAACAACTGCTATCTTTAAAACATCCTGAATGATGTCGGATTGGACTATTCCATCTTTAGTTTTTAATTTTGCAGTTGTCTTTTTAGTCAATAAATCCCCATCGATACATTCTATTACATTGACTTCACATTCCTCCCCATCATATGATAAGTCAAAATCGCTAGCGGATTTTTTAGTTGCTTTTATTGAATTTCTGGCATCGACTTCCGGCGCATCAAATAAAACATTTTCGCCGTCGAATACGCATTCTCCACCAATATATGTCTCTAGAATATTTAAATCATAAATGCTGTCAACAAGGATAAAATCTGCATCCGCACCGACTACGATAGCTCCGCAGTTCAGATTATAATGATATGCTGGGTTAATTGTCACCATATTAATGGCTTTTACAATATCGATTCCCAATTCACATGCTTTCTTAACGGATTTGTTCAAATGGCCTTTAAGTAAATCGTTGGGATTTTTATCATCACTGACAATGAAATCAAACAATGGCGCATAGATTTTCAATTCGAATATGTCTCTAAAAAGAACGCCCAACCTATCAGGATCTTCAATATATGAATAGATATTATCAATATTGAAAAGGCTTTCCATATCCAATGCAGATGACCCATCACGAACCATGATTTTCATACCTTTGATTTTCTTTTCAAAGGCCTCCAGAATATTGCTGCATTCATGGTCAGTTGAAATCTGCTGTTCAAGATATTTGTTTAAATTCTCACCGGAAAGCAATGGTGCATGACCGTCAATCGGTTTATTATAAATTCTAGCCAATTTCAGTTTATTTAAAACCTCTTCATCACCATTGATTACACCAGGGAAATTCATCATTTCACCTAATGCAACAATTTCATCCTTTTTAAGCAAATAATTTATATCTGATGAATCTAAAACAGCCCCTGAGGTTTCAAAAGGTGTTGCCGGTACACAAGAAGGTGCTGAAAAGAAAAACTTAAAAGGAACTTGTTTTGCATTTTCAATCATTGCTTCAATACCTTCTATTCCTAAAACGTTTGCAATTTCATGAGGGTCGCAAACCACACCTGTAGTTCCATGACGCACAGCTACTTTAGCAAATTGTGCCGGTGTCATCATACTACTTTCAATGTGAATATGTGAATCAATGAATCCGGGCATCATCAGCCCAGGCATATCCAATTTGGTATCTTCATCTATGAAAATAGGAGTGATTTCTTTATACTTACCGTCTTCAATAGTAATCCTTGCAGGATAAAATGTATCGGTAACTACATCGAACATAAAAGCTGTGAATGACATTTTTATTCCTCCTGTAAAGCATTATAAAGCAATGGCAGGAATGTACCTATGTCTGTAACGATTCCTACAACCTGTGCACTTCCCCTATCGGACAATTTAGTAACAGTGGAAGGATTGATATCTACACAGATACTTTTTACTCTTGAAGGCAGGAGATTACCTGTTGCAATTGAATGGAGCATTGTTGCAATCATGATTACCATGTCAACTTCCTGAGCATAATGTCTCATTAACTTCTGTGCTTCAGCAGTGTCAGTGATGACATCAGGAAGCGGTCCGTCATCACGGATTGAACCTGCAAGAACATATGGAACATTGTTTTTGACACATTCGTACATTATACCGCTGGTTAAAGTACCGTCTTCAACCGCATTTTTAATTGAGCCTGAATTGTTGATTCTGTTGATTGCCCTCATATGGTGAGTATGTCCATGAGCCACAATCTTACCGGTATCAACTTCAATACCCAAAGAAGTGCCGAATAAATCAGATTCGATATCGTGAGTAGCCAAAGCGTTTCCAGCCATAATCACATCAATGTATCCTTCCTTGATGAGTGAAGCCAAGTATTTTCCGGAACCTGTGTGAACAATAGCAGGACCCCCTACAATACCTATTTTTCCACCTTTTGCTTTAATATCTTTCATTTCTTTGGCTATGCCGTTGATTAAGTTCATTAAAGGCTTTTCGGAAGACACTTCACTGTTCATGAACTCGAACACTTGCTGTTCCTCTCTTGATCTGTGAGGGGGTGTTACCCTTACACCATCAAGGCCCACTACAATCTTGTCTCCAACTTTAACATCTGCAATCGGCTTTACGAATGCCCTGTTCTCATCTTCGTCAACAACAACCAAACAGTCCATTTCGATTTCTTCAACAGGAATCCAATTGCCTTTGTAAAAAATATGAGTAGTATGATTGGATGATGAATAAAAACCTTCAGGAGCAACTTTATCTTTGGTTGATGCAACAAGATTGACTTCCTTAATCTCATCTATTGAAGCACCAAGAACAGACAATTCATCTAAAATAGACTCTAATAACTCGGGAGAATCTGCTGAAACTTCAATTTTTGCATGACTTATGTCTGATTTCTTACGTCCAACATCAATTTCCAAAATATCAAATTCTCCACCTTTGTCCATGATTATACCCATTGTTTTGGTCAGTGTCAATGAGTCAATAATATGGCCCGAAAGCTCAATAGTTCTTTTGTTCATAACAATATGCTCCATTTTTAGTTAATGTTTTAATTTTGGTTTTGGTAATATTTAATGATATTGTTATGGTTGAAAAAAAATGAAAAAAATGATTTGAAGAACAAATCAAAATTAAAATAAATTGTCAATATTAATATAATCGGACAAATAATCTTTTAAAAGATAATTTGAACCAAATCCTATTATTATAGATAAAATAATAAATTCAACTGAATGGTATCCGAAGTACAGCCAATAACCATAAGCAGATAATACCAATGAAACCAGGGTTCCTTCAAGGATTGCCATTAATATGCCAACAATCAACCCCAATAAAACTCCTTCGAAGTAGTTCTTTTGCAATGCTGCAAAAAATGCAACTGACACAAATATGGCTAAATAGAAAGCTAATGGGAAAAATGGCATATTAAATACAGTATAATTGGACATGTTCATAATGGCTAAAAGAATTACGGACAATATTGCACTTGCAATTGTAGCAATTAATGAAAAAGTACCCACTTTAACAAAATCTATATTGCTTAAAATATCCTCAGTATTAGATTTTTTAATGGGCTGAAGTGATTGACCACATTCAGAACAGAATTCTGCATCATTTTCTAATTTATATCCGCATTTAGGGCATGTTTTACTAACTTTAACACTCTCGTTTCTTTCTGCCTCGGATTCCTTTTTTGTAGTTTCCTCATTTAATTCATTCCCACAATTAGGACACAACTCAAACGAATCATCAATTTCAACACCACAACGACTACATTTAACCATTTAACCACCACTAATTAAACAGTAGATCTTGCTTCAATTGATTGAATTCTTCCAAAGTAATTGCACCAGAATCGAGTAATTCCTGAAATTCTTTTATTTGTTGGGCTTTAGAAGGCTGTGAGTTTTGATTTTCAACAATTACTCTTTGTGGTTGATTCCTTAGACTTTCAAATAAAGCAATTAAATTTTGACCAAATTCATAGCTTGGAAGTCTGATTTCATAAAAGGTATTGTCAACTAATTTAATTAATAGTCTGTCAAACATGTCTGCACTATCATTATTTGCGATTAAATCCTTAAATCTTGTTGCTTTAAGAGATTGGATATCATTTTGAATAGATCTCTTAATATCATGTGCGGATGTTGGAGCTCTTTTTGTAATATCCTCATATCTGCTTTCATCCCCCAGACCTAAAGTTACTCTCATTGAAACGATTTTATCGAAATAGAAATTGTTTATTCCTGCATTTACTTGTTCCCAATCCCTATTATCAATTTCCATGAAAACAAATTTATCCTCTTTTATCATGAAAAATCCATCAATCATTGTTTCATTGCCAAAAGCTTTAGAAACATTCATAAAGGGTATTCCGGTAGAATCAAACAGATATCTATCAGTGAAAAGTGCATTGAGAGCTCTGTGTTTTGAGGTGCCTTGTTCTAATTTGTTGAATCTGCGAACACTTGTTAAGAAATAATCCTCATCTTTGATTCCAAATTCCTCAGCAAGCTTATCATATCTTGCTACTATTTCATTACGTCTTGCATTCCACTCTTGTTTTTTAAATGAAACAGATGCTCCATTATCCAATTTATGTCCGCATTCACGGCAAAAAGTTGTTTTTTTATCATTTTTTGCCCCACATTTTGGGCAAATATCTGAATCCGCTTCGAATTTTTCTACTTTTTCACCGCAACTGAAACAAAAATCGGAACCAACAACTTCCGCTCCACAATTTTGACATTTTACCATGATTTAACCCCTATTTTGGTCGATTGTTTTCCTCAATTTATTTCCCCAAGTGTTTTCTTCCATATCTCTTACAGTTGAATCCAAATTATTTGAAACATCAGAAATAGACTCGTTCAATGCATTGATTTTATTTTCCATGATATCTAATTCTAATTTCATGAATCCTTTTTCAATGTCTTTATATGTTTCAGAGTTATCTTCATTAATCTTTTCTACACCATTTCCTTCATTTAACATGTCCATTAACCTTAAAAATACATGTTCTTGATGTTGTTTTTCATATTCCTTAATTTCAGCAACACTATAAATTTTATCAAGCAACATTTTAATTACATTGATAAAATCTTTTCTATCTGCATGATCATTAACATTGTGTGGAAGAATATCTGTTTTAAGTAAAAATACAGAATCAACTTCGCCTTTATATTTTAATACAAGAGAATATCCTTTATTTTCAACATAAACTAAAGCTATTGATTTTTCATCGTAAATGTCAATTTCTACTTTAGTGAATTCTTTTGGTATTGATAAATAATCTAAATTACGAACCAACATATTATCACCTATTTAAATTCAATAGAATCCGCATATTTTTTTAAGTCATCAAGATTATGTCCGCCAACAAAAACTACTTTACTTCCATCATTGTTTACTTTACCAACAAGATATGGAGGCATATTTCTCATACCAATATCATTTGTTAGCACTATCGAATTCCCATCATTTTGATCTACTTTATAGAAATATGAGGAAGTCAAATCATTAATTGCATGTTGCCATGCATTTGATTCACCATCACTAAGCAATGAATTATTATAAAAATAAATAACAACTTCATTGCCATTTATTTCACAACCGGCATCTTTTTCCCAGTATTCATTTTTACAACCTAATGCTCCGTTAGAATGACACCAAGCTACATTCCAATAGTTTTGACCTCTGGGCAAATCAATTGTAAACAGACCATCAAAATCATAAGTTGAATTAATAGGCATTATCAGAAATAATGCAATAACAACAATAATGATGAAAATTAAAATGATTTTTTTGTTGATAACATCACCTCGATTAGTGAACTATATTTATATTACACACATAATATAAACATTGCTATTAGCATGCTAATATCATATAGATATCTATTAAATAGCTAAAATTTAAATTCAAAAGCATGGATAAAAAAGATGACATGAGCATCATATCTCTACTTGCACGTTCCAAAAAAAGGATTAAAGTTTTAAAATCATTGGAAAAGGAAGATAAAATACCCTCTAAAATAAGTAAGGATATCGATGACAACAGCAATCATGTATCAAAATATCTAAAGACATTGAAAGAAGCGGAGTTAGTGGAATGTCTTAATGAAAAAGATAAAAGATACAGATTCTATAGTATTACAGATAAAGGTAAATACTATCTTAATAAAGTAGAAAAAGATTACAAAGACTAATTTTAAAAAAAGAAAAAAATTAAACTCACATGAGTGAGTTTAAAGTCCGAAGAACAGGTATATTATAAATACGATAACCATTAACCAGATACCCCAACCTAACTCTTTTGCTTTTCCACTGGCTAAGCTTGCAATTGCGTAAATAACGAATCCCCAAGCGATACCTAATGAAATGGAGTAGGTTAAAATCATCATAATAATGGTCATGAATACAGAAGCTGCAACAATTAAGTTATCCCATTCAACATCTTTTAATTGTGCAATCATTAAAATACCTACGATTACAAGTGCTGCACAAGTAACAGGAGAAGTGAATAATCCTAATACTAATGGAGCGAAGAATATTGAAAGGATGAATAAAATACCAGTGACAACAGCGGTTAAACCAGTTTTACCACCGAGACCGATACCTGTTGCACTTTCTACGTATGCTGTAACGGTACTTGTACCGAATATTGCACCTACAATACCACCAACAGCATCAGCTAAGAACGCATTTTCAATTCCAACAGCTTGACCTTCTTCATCGATAAATCCACATTGTCTACCTAATGCCATCAAAGTTCCTGTTGTATCGAAGAATGTTACGAATACAAGTGAGAACAACATCATTATCAAGTTTGGAATGTTTGAGAATAACTGTCCGAATCCTTTGGTAAATCCTGCAAATAATGATAAATCAAAGTTAGCTGAAACGAATTGTGCTGGAACAGCAGGCATTAACATGTCCCCTGCGCCAAATCCTAATGCGGTGAATATTACACCAATGATAGCGGTTACAACCAATCCGATAAATACTGCAGCCGGTACTTTTTTTACAAATAATATTAAAGTAATGACAATACCGATTAATGCAAGAAGTGCTGGAGCAGACATGAGTGATCCCATAGTAACGAAAGTGGAAGGATCAGCTACAATAATTCCTGCACCCTTAAGTCCTAAAAATGCCAGGAAGAATCCGATTGCAGCACCAATACCTAATTTCAAGTCAAGAGGAATAGCATTTAAAATAGCTTCCCTTAAACCAGAAACGGTAATGATTAAAAAGATAATACTTGAAATGAATACTGCTGCAAGCGCAGTTTCCCAAGTATTTCCCATTCCTAAAATGATTGTATATGTAAATAATGCATTAAGTCCCATACCTGGAGCTAATCCGACTGGATATTTAGCAACTAGCCCCATAATTATAC
>JAUNXN010000107.1 GCA_030539795.1 Methanobrevibacter sp. | reverse complement strand
GTGAGAGTATGGTAAGAAAAAGTCAAGAATGGCCTGATGAAGGAGAACTTATTGTTGGTACCGTTTACAAAGTTCTTAATTATGGGGCTTTCGCTAAATTAGAAGAATATCAGGGCAAAGAAGCTTTTATTCATATCTCTGAAGTATCTTCTGGTTGGGTAAAAAATATCAGAGATCATGTAAGGGAAAATCAAAAGATTGTCTGTCGTGTTCTCAGAGTAAATCCTAAAAAAGGGCATGTTGATGCTTCTTTAAAAAGAATCCGTGAAGACCAAAGAACTAAAAAAATCCAACATTGGAAAATAGAGCAAAAAGCTGAAAAATTCTTGGAATTGGCTGCAAAATCATTAGATAAAACTTTGGATGAAGCATATGATGAAGTGGGTTATGAACTCATGGACATCTTCGGAGATGTTTACGGTGCTTTTGAAACTGCTTCTGAAGAAGGTGCAGAATCTCTTATTGAAGAGGAAATCCCTCAGGATTGGGCTGAAGCTATTACTGAAGTAGCACAAAAAAATATCACTCCTCCTGAAGTTCACATTAGCGGTTATGTGGATATTGAAACTTTCGTGCCTAATGGTGTCGAAATCATCATTGCCGCACTTAAGGCCGCTGAAGATAATGGGGATGAGGAAGAAGAAATCAAAGTCCAATGCGTAGGCGCACCTAGATACAGGATCACTGTTAAATCTACTGATTATATCTTAGCTGAAAAAGCTCTTAAAGCAGCGGCTGAAAGATGTATTGCAGTTGTAGAAGAATCTGAAGGTAATGGTTCTTTCCTTAGAGAGTTAGATAATTAGATTCATATGAATATGAAAATGAATAAATGTCCGGAATGTGGAATTTATACTTTAAAGGATTCCTGTCCAAAATGCGGCGGCAAACTTAAAGTAATTTATCCTCCGAAATTCTCTGTTGAGGATAAATATGGGAAGTATCGTCGTATATTAAAAAAAGAAGCAATGAAGGAGTAATGCAAAGTGAACGCTGCTGAAATTACTGTTTTAGAAGAAATTGAACTAGAAAATCCTATTTTCATTGAAGCATTGCCAGGTCTTGGACATGTCGGCAAATTGGCTGCTGATCACATGATTGATGAATTGGGAGCAACAAAATTTGCTGAAATTTATTCTCCAACTTTTCCTCCTCAAGTCATTATCAAAGAGGAAGGCATTATTCAGAACATGATTAATGAGCTATATTATTTGAAGGATGTTGGTGAAGATAATTTGGATTTAATTATTCTTGTTGGTAATACCCAGGCATTATCTCCAGAAGGTCAATATTTAATTTGTAAAGACATTTTGGAATTTGTTAAAGGTTATGGTATTGATAGAATATACACACTCGGTGGAATGGCTATTCCTCAGCCTGTAGAAGACCCTAAAGTTTATGGGGCAGCTACAAATGAAGCTTACATTGAACTATTAAAAGAAGCCGACATAGAAATCAGATCCAATGATGGCGGAATTGTCGGAGCTTCCGGTCTCTTTTTGGGTTTGGGCGTTCGCCAGGGAATTCATGGTACTTGCCTTATGGGTGAAACTCCAGGATACTTTATAGATGCTGAATCTGCAGAAGCCATATTGAAAAAATTATCTTTATTGCTCAACTTTGAGATTAATGTTGATAAATTAGATGAAAGAGCTGAAGAAACTAGACAAATGATTGCTAGAGCTCAGCAAATGGAACAAGACTTAATTAATAGGGCTAATGCAGGAAATGCTGATGATTTAAGATATATTGGATAAAATTTCAATATATTATTTTTTACTTTTTTTATGAATGTTATAGTTATACCTGACACATCAATGATTGTAATTCCATTGATTGAAAAAAATGGACATACTTATTTGTCGCCCTCAAATTTT
The DNA here is from genome assembly GCA_030539795.1 of Methanobrevibacter sp. Classification (GTDB taxonomy): domain Archaea; phylum Methanobacteriota; class Methanobacteria; order Methanobacteriales; family Methanobacteriaceae; genus Methanocatella. The sequence continues at coordinate 2,800 of JAUNXN010000107.1, read as the reverse complement.
TCCAGATATGACAACATGGATATCTGTGAGGGGAACTTGACTTTTGACAATTTAATCAGCAGATATTCATCAAGCGAACTGCCGTCAGGCGTTAAATCAAGACTATTTTTATTTTCTAAAGTTGTTGAAAAGGCAGATGCCGCAATCATAATTGGAAAAAGACCGGCTAATCGCGAAAGGATGTATGATGCATTAAATGATTTGATATTGTTTGGAGGAAACGCCTGCAATAATGCCCGCAGTTTGGAAGTGAAAATTGTTCAGGATTTGGGCATACCAATCTTAAAATTGGCTTTTCCTAAAAATCAGGATGAATTAATAGGCTTGATTGACAAAACCAATAAATTCTTAAAGAATTTGGATAGTATTGAAGGCACTCTCAATGATGATAATTTAACAACGGATTTGCGTTCTAAAAAAGAGAAATATCCGTTAAATGATTTTAAAGAAATATTGGATAAATTAATATAATTTTAATTTCTAACATTGTATCATGTTAGTAAATGCTGATTTTCATGTTCACAGCTGCTTTTCAATGGCATCATCGAAAGACATGCTAATAAAAAACATGGCTCCAAAATCCAAATTGAAAGGATTGAAGCTTTTAGGAACAGGTGATGCGTTTCATCCGGGATGGCTGGACATTATTGAAGAGAGCACAAGCTATTCAGGTGATGGAATTTATACTGCCTGTGATATGGATTTTGTTTTGACCACGGAAGTTGAAGGAAAAAACAGGATTCATCATTTGATTATTATTCCCGACATTGACATTGCCAGGGAGCTGTCGGAAAAATTGCCTTCAAAAAACAAGCAAACCGATGGCAGGCCCAAAACAAAATATGGGGGAGCGGAACTTTTGGAATTGGTTAAAGAGTATGACTGTTTAATCGGTCCTGCTCATGCATTTACTCCATGGACCGGAATGTACAAGTCTTATGATAGCATTTATGACTGTTATGGCAAAAAACCCGATTTTGTGGAATTGGGTTTGTCTGCAGATACGTTCATGGCCGATTGTGTCGATGAACTTAAGGATTTTTCGTTTTTAACAAATTCGGATGCGCATTCTCCGTGGCCGCACAGGTTGGGCAGGGAATTTAATCAGCTTGAACTTGAAGATATTTCATTTTCTTCAATAAAACATGCAATAAAACATAAGGATATCAAGGCAAATTACGGTTTGATACCAAATTTAGGAAAGTATCATATGACTGCATGCACCAAATGCCACAAGCTAGCCGATCCAATGATTGCAAAAGAAAATAAGATGAAATGCAGTTGCGGCGGGACAATTAAAAAAGGCGTTGACTTTAGAATTTCGGAGATTGCGGATTACAAGGAACCTAAGCATCCAAAATTCAGGCCGAAATATGTTCATTTGATGCCTCTTGCAGAAATAATCGCCACCATTTTGGATAAGGGTGTCACTACAAAAGCGGTTCAGGCAAAATGGCAAAAATTAATTGATAATTTCAGTACTGAAATAGATGTATTGATAAATGTGCCATTGGAAGACATTAAAAAAGTCGATTCAACAATCGCTCCTGCTATCAGCGCTTTTAGAGACGGTACTGTTGATGTTATTCCGGGTGGTGGAGGAAAATACGGTCAGATTTCATTTGAAAAAGCATTAGAAAAACCCAAAGTTTCTAAAGGCATTACTTTGGATGATTTTTAAAAACGGACTTGGAGGGATTTGAACCCTCGATCTTAAGATTAGGAGTCTTACGCCCTTCCAGACTAGGCTACAAGCCCAAAATAAATTATAACTGTTTTATAAAATATTTTAGAAAAAAAGAATATGTTTAGAGCGGACCCGCCGGGATTTGAACCCGGGGTCTTCGGATTAGAAGTCCGACGCCCTATCCAGCTAGGCTACGGGCCCTTACATATAACAATAATAATTTTATTTTTTTTATTATATATATTTATCTATTTTTTTAATAAAAAAATAAAAGGATTAAAAATTTAATTTTTTATCCTCTTCCAGTTGCACCGGTTGCATCATTTACACTGATGGTATCCACATTATTTCCATCTGCATCATAAATGGTAAAATACCAATATCCGCCAGAATAATATCCACTTCCAGCATAACATCCGGGTTCTGCAACAGCGCCACTTGCAATGCTTTTTGCATCAGAGTATGATAAATGTGTTCCGGATCCACTTCCAGAGCCTGAACCACTACCTGATCCGCTACCTGATCCACTGTCAGAACTGGTTCCAGTACCACTTCCGCTGCTTGTTCCAGTACCACTTCCGGAACCTGAACCGCTTGAATCAGAACCGCCGGAACCGGAGCTTCCACTTGAATCACTAGACACGGACACGCCACTTCCATTGGTTGTCGCAGTACTATTTCCTATTCCATCACCCGCATCATTGGTATTTGCGGACATACTAGATAAATCAGAAAATATTGGATTATCACTATTAGTAATACCATATGCCGCAACGGCTGCCGCAACACATAACACGATAATAATGGAGATGATTATATTTGCTTTATCCAATTTTTTTCCTCCTATGAATTGATTATATTAAATATAATATTAACAATTTAGTTTGTTATATAATATATATATTTCTATTTTAATTTTTCAGTATTACTTATTAATGTTGACGAATAAAAATATACACGTTAGTTTCTAATTTCTATAATTGAGGTGACATATTTGAAAGATAGAGTAGTTATATCTCCTACAACTCGTCAAGAAGGCCATGCCGAATTGGTCATGGAAGTTGACGATGAAGGGATTGTTACAAAAGGTATGTATTTTAGTATAACTCCTGT
>JAUNXN010000021.1 GCA_030539795.1 Methanobrevibacter sp. | reverse complement strand
GTTTGCCAGAAATCAGTTTTATACCTTGGGTCTTTAGAGAGCTCTTTAAGTCTCATAACGTCAACATCTTTGAGTTTATCTGTTGGCAAATCATAATTGATAATGTCGGATGCTGTTACTCCAATGAATTTAGCGTCAGGAGTTGCGAGGTCATGATTAACATGAGCTAGTTTTGCACTTCCGGAAATAATTACCTGTGCAATGTGGAATCCCCAAGGGTCTCCGTCGTTACAGATGTATACAGGAAGATCAAGTTCTGTGTTTACTCTTTTAATGAATCTTCTTGTAGCACGTGCGGCTTGTCCTTTAAGCCCAACAATCAAACAATTGAATCTTTCATGAGCGTTCTCTTGAACTAACCTGTGGAACATTCCCATTGTTTCCACTGCCAATACTTTGTCTACATTATGGTCTAGGAAATCTACTTGGTCGATTGTTGGTGAAATGGTATAACCGGATTTTCCCATTTTTGAAGCGTTAACTTCCACCTCATCAAGTAAGGTAATGTCTCCGTATACTGATGCACCGTCTTCTTCCGGCATTAAACCCAAATCTTCACGGGTGGTACCAAGTGTTACTTCTAAATCTTCCCCAACAATGTTTGATTCTTGTTGGTTTTTAAAGCTGATTCCCCAACCTTCGGAAACATAATACATTTCCCTGATGGTAGCTGTTTTTTCACGAGCCACTAAGTCTTTACAGAAATTGGCAACATAAACCATTTGACCTAATTTTCTGATTTGCTTTACATTTCCTAAAGATCTTCTACCGTATCTATCACCTAAGACATAGTATCTTTTAGCATCATCATAAACGATGTTTCCAGTACCTCTTGAAGGAACTTTAATGTTAGGAACTTTGTTTTTTTCGATTTCTTCAATAATTTCAGCACCTAAACCTTTAAGCTTGTTGTAGGTGTATTCTTTCCTAAGTTCTTTGTGTGATTTGCCTTCTTTTTTTGCTTCAGCCATTTAATCACCTATTCGTCCTCAAATTCATCAACATCATCCTCAACGAAGTTGTCTAATGTGGAATTTCCTGATTCAACAGCATTTCCAAATTCATCAACTTCTTCCATGATGATTGCATCAAGTTCTTCTTCTTCCTCTTCATCTTCAACTTTTTCACCAAGCAGTTCCGCAAGAGCTCTTTTTGTAACTTTTGCTAAAACTTCCTGATATTCAGGAACTCCGGTTTCACCAAGTTTCGCAGCTTCTTCAATAATTACTGGAACGTAATCTTCAAATATTTTAGAACGTTTTTCTTTTTCTTTCGCTGCTCTTTTAGCTCTGATATGTTTTTGAAGTTTACGAGCTAATTTCATGGTGGCTTGTCTGATTTCCTGAACGATTTCAGGTTCTGGTGATACGCTTTGTTTACCAGTTGAAAGGTAAGGTACTTGTGTTGAGATAATATTTACAAATAATGTCAATGGAGTATTATCCATGTCTCTAAGGCCGTAACGTTTCCAGTCAATACTTTTAAGAGCTTCTGTAATAGCACAGCTTCCTGCATCAAAAGTCAATGGAACTCTGTTTGCAAATCTCATTATTTCAGATTTTCTTTGTTCACTAACGACCCTTCCAGCATTTCCTCCATAAGCAAGTCCGGCTTCAATAATAAATGAAACACCACCTGCATAGGTTACAGGCTTTCTTGTTATTGTCGCAACAAATTCTGGTTTAAGGATTTGTTTCATACCTTTTTCAACTTGTTCGGATCCGATTGGTATAAGTCCGTCAGTAGGCGGAGCCATGAATTTCATTTTCTTAAAGCAGTGAACAATAGCTTCCGCTTCTTGGAATGTCATGTCTTTCGGACGTTTGTTCATGTCAATTCCAGTAATTTCTGCAATTTCATCAACCCTTTTATTTGACATTCTGGACATTGAAGAAGTTAACATACTTTTATATCTTCTGCTGTCAGTGTTTTTAGCCATTGTCATTAAATCGTCAGCGCTTACACCTTTAGGGTGAGGAAGTACTTCTTTTGGTTGCACTGGAACTACATCTGCTGCTCTTTTGAATATATATTTGTGTCCTGAAGGGTCCCTGAATGTAATTTTAGCGTGAGGGTTTCCAATCATTGTTCTTCTGATATATTCAAATGCACCTTGTTCAGCTAAAGAGTAAGAAACATCTTTGAACTGCAATTCAATACATACTCCAGTACTTTCAGCAGGATAATCTTCCCTTTCCATTAAAATTCCACGGTTGTTTTCAACGTCCATTTGGAATTTCATTTTCACTCCTTTAATTTCATCTCCGTCTTTATAGCATGAAATTACACGAGCAGGCTTACCTGTAGTCATTTGTGATAAAAGTACACATCCACTACAACCTAATCCTTGTTGTCCTCTGGATTGGATATTTCTGAATTTTGATCCTGCAAACATCATACAATATACTTGCATTACATAATCTTCAGGAATTCCAGGTCCGTTATCCTTATGTCTTAAAATATAATGTTCTTTATCGATACGTTTTAGTTCAATATCAATATCCGGTAATATTCCAGCTTCTTCACATGCATCAAAACTGTTTGTAATCAGTTCGTGGAATACAATAGTCAATGAACGAATCTTACCAGTAAATCCAAGCATCTGCTTGTTTTTTCTAAAGAACTGGGATGGGGTCAATCTCTGAAAATCTTCTTCCCAATCAAGTCCTAATTGTTCTGGTTGAGCCAAAATTTTTTCCTCCTATAACATATATGTTTAAAGTTATCATATTTCCTATATTTAAATTAAGCCAGAGAGCATTTGGTAAGTAATATTTTTTCAGTACCCTATCTAACTTGTATAATAATATGGTAAAATAATAATTTAAAACTTGTAGAAATAATAGTATTTGTACTATGTTATCTATATATATTGGTTAAAGTATATAAGGTTTTACTATATTGCCTATAATTTTTATAGGTATCTTTCATTAAAATTGATTTGTGTTTGTAATATTTCTTTGATGTTGAATTAAAAACGGTTTTGTATAAATTGTTATGTTAGCAAAATAAGTAAAAAAAGTTAGGAGTTTTCACTCCTAGAAATCTTTTTCGTCAAATTCAATGCCGTCCTTGAATTCGATTTTATCATTTTCGATTCCAACTAATTCATTGAATTCTTTTCTTTTCAAATCTTCTTTTTTATGTTCTAAAAATCCATAAACGGATTTGTGTCGTGATCCCTTTAGAATCATTTCAATCGCTTCTTTGGCAATCAGGATGTTGTCCATTTCACCGATTAATGAAACAGTTTTTCCATAAACCGCCATATCTACTTCAGCCATTTCCATGATAATTTCACGGGTTTTACCATCTTTTCCTATAATTCTACCTTTATGTCTTGCAAGGGCCTTTTTAGATTTTCCTATGTATAACGGTAAACTAATCACTTCTAAATAAATATCATCACTAACTAATTTCAATGCAACTTCTGGGTTAAATCCTCTTGCCACTGCCTTAACAATGTGGTTGGCATTCCATACGCCTAGAGGATCCTCCATGTCTTCTCTAGGTGTGATATAAACTGTTCCTTCCTCGCTGTCTATGTCAAGGATAGTTCCAGTTGCATTTTCAATGGACTTCTTAACCTTTCCATTGCTTCCAATTAATGCCCCTACTCTATTTTGTGGTATTTTTAAATAATCTGTTTCCGGCATAATTTTCACCTTGTCATTAATAATTATTAAATCATAATTATTTAAAATTTAGGTTTAATTTAACTGTTGTTGAAGTTAATAATAAAGATTTGTGGAAAAAATGCATTAAGGGCATTTCAAAACAAAAGATTGTTGGAATGTTTATTTGGCATTATCGATAGTAAGATATTATTTTTTAAAATAAATTCTTATTTTTCATTTTTATGCTGTTTAACAATGTAAGTGAGCACTTACATTCGAAAAACTTTATATACGGTGGATATCATATGATTATTTGAACATGAAGTTCTCATTTAAAAAATAAGTATTTTTTTGGAGTAAAAAAATAATATGCATAAAAGGTGAAAAAATGGATGCTAAAAAGGTATTTTTCTCATTGATTGTTTCAACACTATTGGTTGGTAGTGTTTGTGCTGCAAAAAGCGTTAATGATTTTTCTGTCGATGAATCATATGACAATGTGCATAATGGAACTTATTTTTCATTATCTTTAAATGAAAAACAGGATTCAGGTATTGCAATTTTTAAAAATGTAAATGATGACGCTTACGATAATGAAAGTGATGATGCTTATGATAATCTCATTCATGATGACGGTAAAGACTACATTACTGTCGATGATGATATGAAAATCAATGAAAATTCAGATAACACAGTAAATTTCACAGACATTGATCACGGTGAACAGGGCATTGCAGAGCTCATTGATTGCGATGGACAACAATTTATAGTAGTGTTCTGGGCAAAAGATACAAGTGATGTGAAAGATTCTGACTTATCTTCAATGTTAAACGAATTTAATAAAGAGAATAATGTGGAAGCTATTGCCTTCTGATTATCTTTCTTTTTTCATTTTCCCCATTTAAAATTTAAAAAATATGATTTTGGATATAATATTTGCATCTAACATTTCTTTATTTCTTTATTCTCCCAAGTTGTGAATTTATATCCGTTTTCATCATATTCAATATTCTCTATTGGCACTAACGGCACTTTACCAAGGCCAAGAGGTGAATTGTATACATATGTTGGCTTGCACATGCCGCTTGTTCTTCCTTCTAAATGTTTCATAATTTCCAAACCTTTAGAGATATCAACTTGGAAATGCTTGGTGCCTTTAATATCTTTTGGATGGAATATATAATATGGAATTACACGATACTTTTGCAATTCTTCATTGGTTTTTTGGATACAATGTTTGTCATCATTAATGTTATGCAACAGCACCATCTGATTTCTAACAAGCACTCCATGATCGACCAATATGTCAATTGCATTGACTGCTTCCGGTGTAATCTCACAGGCATGGTTGAATTGTGTTGAGACCTGCACTTTATATTTCCTAAGTAATGAAGCCAGTTCATCATCGATTCTGAATGGAAGTGTTGCCAATGTTCTTGTACCTATTCTAATTACTTCAACATGGTCAATATTGGACAATTCATTAAATATGTATTCTAATTTATTATTTGGCAATAATAATGCATCTCCTCCAGTAACCAACACTTCTCTGATTGTCGGATTATTTTTTATAAAATCTATTGATTCATCAATATCCTTTTTGGAAGTGTGTTCATCGACATTGCCTATTAATCTGCGACGTTGGCAGTGCCTGCAGTACATAGGGCAGGCATTAGTAACATTGATGATTAGTTTATTCGGGTATCTTCTAGTAATTTTTCCTGAAGGATTGGATTGCTCTTCCTTCATAGGGTCTAATTGTCCAAATTCTTCAAATTCGTTTATGTTGGGAATTGATTGTAATTTTATTGGGCAAAGGGGGTTGTCAAAATCAATTAATGAGAAGTAGTACGGTGTTATGGCAAATCTATACTTTGCGCTGACATTTTTTATATTCTTGTATTCCTCATCAGTTAACTCAGCATATTTTGAAATTTCGTCCACATCACAAATGCGGTTTTTTAATTGCCATTTTGGATTGATCCAATCCTCTTCACTGGCATTCAATTGTTTTAAAATCTTATTTTTAGTAGCGGCATACAATTTTTTAGAAAATTCACTAAATCCTGTTCTGACTTTTGATTTTTGCCTCATGTCTTCAAGGGCAATTTCATCAAGTTCATTTGAACGCATTAGGGACTTTTTTCTATTAATGTCTATACTACCCGCTCCATTTTCATAATCTTTAAGGATAATTTGCTCAGTCACTAATATGTTATATGGAATACTATATTTAACGCATGGATTAAAATATTTTATAAATTTGGTTTAACTTTCTGCGCCATTATAATATGTTTATATTATGTTTAAACACTTAATTAATTTTCACTTTTATAGCAGTTACAGGCATTGTTTCGTTTGAAGTGAATGTTTGCAGGAAATATCCAACTTTGTTAAGTTTACATAATTATTAAATAAAATAAACTACATTATTTATAATTGATGACAAATACCGGACTTTTAAATAAATTAACAGATAGGCATGCTGCGGTTACTGATGGTGTTTTTGCAATTGCAATGACAATTCTTGTTTTGGAAATTGCGGTTCCAACAATAGCAGATATATCATCAGGTGTTGCTTTAAAAGAATATTTTATAAATTTTCTAGCACCTTCTATTTTAATATATTTCATAAGCTTTTATCTGGTATATAATTTTTGGGAAAGTACGGTCATTCTTTTTAATTTTAAAAAAATAAGCTATAGCATATTAATGTTAAACATGCTTACAATGGCAACGGTTTGTTTAATACCCTTTGCAACAGGATTCCTTTTTAAATTTTACAGTTATGTTGCGGTAAACATATTCTTTTCATTATTGATATTAATAATCAGTTTATTATACCTAGTAATATTCGTGTTATTGATTAGGACTAATTTTAGCAAGTATTTTGATAAAAAAGATGAAATAAAAACTACTCTTCAGGATTCTTACGATGATGGAATGGAATTTCCTAATTTAAAATTATATATGAGAGGTGTTACATTAACTTTATTCTATTTATTGTTGGCTCCGGTTATAAGTTCATTAATATCCATTGTCTTGGCATTCGTATCACCAGTATTGAGCGTATTATCTTTTTTATTAATTATAGTTCTAAGCTTTATAATTCGTATGAAACGTGGTAATAAAGATACTTTGGATGGTGTTGATTTAACTGATGATGAAAGGGAATTCATCGACGATATTCGAAAAAGCATTTACGGTGAATGAAGCTGTGTTCCTTTAAACCACGATAATATTATGATTTTGGTATATATGCTAAAATTTAGGGTTCACGTATTCCCAAATTTCTTCAAAACTAGTTTTAACACCAAGTTTGGTATATTCGCGAACAAGTGTGTTGATATCCCTTTCAAGAAGCTCTTTAGAAATTGGATTATCCAAAACAACAGATTGTGAAACGTCAATAATGACTGGTTCTTCATCTTTATTTAAGATGTTATAATTTGATAAATCGCCATGAACCAATTTGGCTTCATTTACGAACAATTTTAGATTCACAAGCAATTTATTAAAGAATTCCTCTGGATCTTTTGGCGGTTGGTTTCGGGCAGGTTGTGCAGGATTTCCGTCTTCATCTCCAATAAATTCAATTAAAAGCACATTATTTGAACTTGTTATAGGGTGAGGGACTTTAACTCCTGCTGATTCAAGTCTAGTTAAGTTTTTAAACTCTTTTGTTACCCAGGAGTAAATTATCTTTCTTTTATTTTTAGTTTTGATGTTAAATCTTGGATCTCCTTTAAGGTAATAATCCATTTTTTTAAAATCAGAAGTAGCAATTCTGTAAATTTTAACAGCTACGAATTTTTCATCATCGGTGATGCCCGTAAGCACATTGGCTTCCTTGCCTGTGCTTATTGCACCATTTAAAATGTCAATGTATCCTTGATTGGCTAATTTATATAATGTTTCTAGTGTTAATTTGTCGAAAACTTCATTTCCCACTTTTCTATCAGAACTGTCCTTTTTTCGTTTTTGGGAATGTAGTTTTTCGTGTTTAGCGTCGGCTTTAGCAATTTTTGAATCCATTGAAATCAAAAAAATAGATGTTTAGACTACATTTTCAAGTAGCCTTTTCTTTCAAGCCAATTAGATTCGGTTTTTGTGTATCTCCAAATTACATCAGCTTTTTCATCAGATTGGAAATCCCATGGTTTTACAAGGATTACGTCTCCTTCACGAATCCAAATACGTTTTTTCATTTTTCCAGGGATTCTGGTCATTCTGATATTTCCATCAGCACAACGGACTTTTAATTTTCCGTGTCCCATAATTTGTTCAACTACTCCAGGTATTTCCCCTTTTTTAGGGGTCCTTACTCTTCTGTACTCTTGTTGTTGATTGTTATTAGGTTTAGACAAATACTCTCCTCCAAAATAATAATACGTTTCTCCATAAGATTAAATTATTTATATATTTATCAATATATTATATATTAATTTTATTGTATGTTATATAAGTGGTGATTATGGGAACTGAATTTTTAAAAATTAAAGAATGTGATGAAGCTATAGATATTATTCAAAATTTATTCGATGAAAATTTAAAGCCACAAAGTGAAGAGATTCTTGTTAGTGAAGCTTATGGAAGAATTTTATTTGAGGATGTTTACTCTAGAATGGATTTTCCACCTTTCAACAAAGCTTTAAAAGATGGTTTTGCAATACTTGCTGAAGATAGTTTCGGCGCTTCAGAGGAATCCCCAAACACTTTAGAGGTTATTGATTTTTTAGAGGCGGGTTCAACAACAGATAAAAAAGTCGAGAAGGGCAAATGCATTGAGATCAGTACTGGTGCAGCAATGCCTGAGGGATCAGAATCCGTTGTAATGGTTGAATATGCCGAAAAATTTGATGATAAAGTAAATTTATTGACTACTGCAACCCCTTCACAGGATGTTGCCAAAAAGGGTTCCGACATTGAAGAGGGAAACTTAATTCTTAAAAAAGGTGACTTTTTAAATCCCGGCAAAATTGGAGTATTGCTTTCACAGGGATTCGAGACAATTGAAGTATATAAAAAACCTAGTTTGGGAGTAGTATCTTCAGGTAATGAAATAACCCTTCAGGGTGAAGAATTAACATATGGTAAAATTTATGATGTTAATGGAGGCATGATTAAGAACGCAGCCATTTCCTGTGGTGCTGACGCTCACTTTTTAGGCATCATGAGAGATAATTATGATGAGGTAAAAGAAAAAATAACCGAATCATTGAAAGAAGTGGATGTCCTGCTTTGTTCAGGCGGAACTTCAGCAGGCCTTGGAGATGTCTTAAAGCATGTTTTGGATGAATTGGGTGAAGTTCATATTCATGGTATTTCAGTTCAGCCGGGCAAACCTACAATTGTCGGTATGATTGAGGGCAAGATAGTAATTGGACTTCCTGGAAATCCTGTATCTGCATTAATGATATTCAATGCGTTTGTTGCAGAGCCGTTAACTAAATTGGCAGGTATTGACAGAAACTTTGAGCTGGAAACTGTTAAAGGTAAAATGACCAGAAGAATCCATTCCCCTGTTGGAAGAATGCAATATCAGCTTGTTAAAGTGGACGGCGAAGATGTTCATCCAATATTCAAGGATTCCGGTGCAATTTTTTCACTTTCAACCGCTGATGGTTATGTTAAAGTTCCAAAATCTGTCGAACTTTTGGATGAAGGTGAGGAAGTAGAAGTATATTTATTTAATTAAGATTATAATTTAAGTAAGGTGTAATTATGGATTATGAAGTAAAAGTAATTCCAGAACAAAAATTAGGAGTTATTAACTGTAAAACTCCCATTGAAGATTTAGGAATATTTCTTTCCATGTTGATGGGTTGGGTTGATGCGAAAGAAATTGAAACAGACGGTGAACCTTTTATTGTTTATTTTTCACCAAGACATGAGGTTAATGAAGGCGATGTGGTTTATGATGTAAGTATTGCAATTAAAGAGGATGCTGAAGAAACCGATAGAATTCGTGTTGTTGACATGATTGAAAACAAAGTTTTAGCAGGTAAACATTTTGGCCCTACCGATAATATTTTAGATACTTATGCCGAATTAGTTGAAGTTGCCCAAGCAAATCATTATGATATAATCGGATCTCCTAAAGAGGTTTTAATCAAAGGCATGCATAATTGTGATAATGAAAATGATTATATTACTGAAATCCAATTACCTATTATTGAGATGTAGGTGTTAAAATGTCTAAAAAAGAAAAATTCGATGTTGATGAGGAAATAGAAAGAATTGCTCGCAAATCCAATATTAATCTGAGAAATTCAGAATATTCTTTTGAAAGTCAAATAAAAAAATTAGATAAAGAAATAGATAAAATCATGGATAGGAAAGTTAAAGAGTTTGACGATAACAAAAAGTTAACATCCGATTATTTGGGCATTGATTATAAACAGGACACAATTGAAAGATATAGAGAAAAATTAAAAAAGATTTAATTTTTCCTTTTTCAATTTTGCCCAACAACTCTTAAATCGTGAACTATCAATTTTGGAATAATGAATTGACCGTATTGTTTTACTTCTGATTTTAAACCTTCTACTTTTTTCATAATCTCAAAGATATTTCCAGAAATCATTGCCTTATTAATAGGATCGGTTAGTTCACCATTTTCTATTTTAAATGCATTGCTTGCTTCAACGGAGAAATCTCCAGAAATAGGATTTGCAGTATGTGCACCTAAAACGCTTGTTGTCAAAACGCCTTTGTCGATTTCCCCCAGATCTTTCATTTCACTAAATTTAAACTCAAGATTTGTAGGTGAAATCATTGGTGTGGTCAAATAAGAACCTCTAAGTCCGTTGGATGTTGTTTCCACGCCAATTTTATTTGCAGTGTAAATATCATAAATAAATGAGTTTAAAACCCCATCTTTTATCAATTCGGTTTTTTGACTTACGCTTCCTTCACCGTCACATTTTGCAGTCAACATTCCCTTTTCTAAAAGAGGATTGTCTATAATGGATAATTTGGAATTGGCAATTTCTGAGCCCATCTTATCTTTTAATATTGATCTGCCCCTCATTACATTTTCACCATTAAAAGCGCTTATGAATGTTTGAAGGAGTCCAGTAGCAGCATAATAATCAAGAACCACACTATAATCATTTGTTTCAATAGGTTTGGTATTCAGGGAGCTTTTAGCAAGGTCACATACTTCATTGGCTAGTGTTTCACCATCCAAATCAAAGAATCTGGAAGATTGTGAATTATATGCGGTTGCGATTTTCCCATCCTTTTGCATGGTTACGGATAATCCTATGCCGAATCCAGTTCCTTCATCTTCAATTGAAACGCCATTTGAATTTGTAATCAGGGATCTTCCTTCGCTTGCTGAAAATCCGGAACCTGTAACTTCACATCCGCTATCAAGGGCAGTATCTATGGTGCTTTTCAGAAATTCAATTGATTCATCAAGGCTTAAATCATTAAACTTTTTATCATAAACATCTTTAACGGTAGGAACTTTTTCAACTTCGGCAAAAGTGTAGTTGTCATCAACCTTATTCAATTTGGTGTTTTCAATAGCCTGTTTTGCGGTTTCAACAATTTTGTCCATGTTTGAAGTGAATGCGAAACCGACTTTGTTGTCTTTGATTACTCTAATTCCAACTCCACATTCAATCTCTTCTTTTGCAAAGTTCAACTCCTCTTTTCTGGAGTCAAGTTCAATGCTTTTGGATTCATCAATGTAAATTTCGTAAGCGTCACAATCATTTTCAATCGCTTTTTGTGCATTTTGTGCTATTTCATATATCATAATAATCACTATAGTGCAAATTTTTCAATTGCTTCAGCCACACCGTCACCGAACTTTTTCTCACAGGCGTATGTGCTTATCTCTTTTAATTTATCTTCAGCATTGCCGACAGCTATCTTATATCCGACCTGCTTAAGGAAATCCTCATCGTTTTGGCTATCTCCAATAGCCATTACATTTTCCATATTGATTCCATTTCTTTCACATAAGTATTTGAGTGAAGTTCCCTTATTCACACGTTTATCGGTAATGTGGAGTGCAAAGCCGCTGTCATAGATTTCAATATTATCCAAGTATTTGAAATCTTTTAAGGCATCTTCAAGCTCTTTTCGTTCTAAAGTTTTATAGAATACGGTTTCTGTCAATCTGTACATGTTGTCATGGGAAGCGTGTTGGTCAAACTTTTCACCTAACTTTTCTTTTAAATGTTTTTCAGCAGCTGTCACAAGGTCTTTTTCAACCATGATTTCAACAGCATTGTTGTTTTCACCTTCTTTAAAGACAACTCCTCCGTTTTCACATACGAGTCCTCCGCTGCACCCGATAAGCACTTCAGTAGCATATGCATAGTTAACTACATTTCCTGTCACGATTATTGTTGGTATTCCTGCAGCTTCAGCTTTTCTTAACGCTTTAATTGCAGATATGCAAATTTGTCTTTTTTCATCAGTTATTGTTCCGTCAATATCTACTGCAATTGCTTCAATTGTCATATTATCCCCTTGAATATCTATGTGCGATGTTACATGTACCTTCTTTACTTACCATACAAGCACCGATTGGATGGAGCGGGTTGCATGCTTTTCTAAATAACTTGCAGTCTTCAGGCCTTGCAAGACCTCTTAAGATTGGTCCACAGATACATCCTTTTGGAGCTTCATTAACATCTTTAACTTCAATATCGTATTTTTCACGAGCATTAAATTCGCTGAATTCATCTTTAACTTCCAGGATGGAATTTGGAATTTTTGGAAATCCTCTCCATTCTCTTGAAGTAACATCAAAGACTTGCTCAATCATGTCCTGAGCAATTACATTCCCTTCATCTTTTACTGCTCTTTTGTATTCATTTTCAATTTTCGGTGTTTCATTATGAATTTGTCTTAAAATCATGTAAACGGACATTAATATGTCTAATGGGTTAAATCCGGCAACAACTTGAGGTATTCCATAGTCTGTTGAGAAATATTCAAATGGTTGTGTTCCAATAATTGTGCACACGTGCCCAGGTTGGATCAATGCATTTAAACTGGTTTCTCCAGAATTGATTAAAAAGTCAATGGCTGGAGGAATCAGCCTATGGCATGAAAGTACAGAGAAGTTTTCGGGAGGTGTTGCCAGTAATTCGGCAGCGGTTGTTGGTGCAGTAGTTTCAAAACCTGCGGATATGAATGCAACATCATTGTCTACTTTTTCAGCTATTTCAATAGCTCTGTTAATTCCATAAACTACTCTAACATCCCCACCTTCTGCTTTAGCATCTGCAAGTGATCTTTCAGAACCCGGAACTCTTAACATATCCCCAAAAGTGGTGATTGTAACTCCCTTGTCAATTAATTGCAATGCTTCATCGATTTCTCTTGATGGAACTACACAAACAGGACAACCTGGACCTGCAATAATTTCCACTTCGTCTGGAAGCAGACTTCTTATTCCATTTTCCATTATTGTATGTTCATGGGAACCACACACATGCATTATTTTAACGGGAGTAGCTAAATCATTTATTTTACCTAAAATCTTTTCTGACATGTTTTTCATATTCATTGTTACACCGAAGATTTAATATTATATCATAAATATATTTATTATTGCATTAATTAAATTTTATTGTAACAATTAAGGGATGAACATGTTTAATAATAATAAAATTTTAGTAGTAATTCCAATCATTAACAACTCATTTGGAATTTCAGGTAAACACGTCCGTTTACTCAATAATAAACCTTTGATTTCTTATTCTATTGAACTTGCAAAAGCATCTCAATATGTTGATGACGTTGTTGTATCAACAGTAGATTCTGAAATCGCATTAATTTCTGAAAAGTATGGTGCAAGTGTGATTAGGCGCTCTGTGAAGGAATCTGATGAAATTGAGTCAATCGAATCTATTGTGTATGAAGCAATGATTCAAAAAGAAAAACTTGCTTTTGACGAATATGATATTGTAGTTATATTACAACCTAATTCCCCTTTAGTCAAATCCAGCACTCTAGATGGAGCTATTGAAAAATTCGAAGACTTTGGAATTGATACTGTATTAAGTGTCATTGAAGATACTCATCTGAGTTGGGGATATGATGAGAATCATCAAAGATTTTTCCCAAATTATATTGAAAGAAGTAATAAACAAGATTTACCTAAGTCATTTAAAGAAACCGAAGCTATCATAGCCAGTCGTAGAGGATTTATACGTGAAGATGCATGCATTGGAGATAATATTAATCTGGTGGAGTTATCCCGTGAAGAAAGCATAAATATTGAAAACAATGAGGGATGGATAATTGCCGAAAGTTATCTTCAAAAGAAAAAAATAGCAATCATCGTTAATGCCAATAAGGAAATTGGAACAAGGCATATTGATAACTGTCTGGCAATAGCTTCAAAGCTTGTATCTCATGATTTCGCATTCTTTTTGGATGAAAATTATGATTTAAGTGTTAAAATGGTTAAAGAGTCCGGTTATCCTTATGTGATTTATGATGGAAGTGGGGAATTGTTCGCCAAATTAGATGAATTCAATCCTCAAATAGTTGTTAATGATATATTGGATACTTCTTCTGAATACATGTCTCGTTTAAAAGAAAATGGTTACTTTACTGTGAACTTTGACGATTTGGGAGTTGGTGTTGAATATGCGGACGTTGTATTCGATTCATTATATGAGCACGATTTAAGTGAAAGTAATGTGTTCAGCGGTCATGAATATTATGTTTTAAGGGATGAATTTTATTTCCAACCCCTTAAAGTTATAACACAGGAAGTTAAGAATGTTTTAATTATTTTTGAAGGCAATGATTACAATCATCTATCTGAAAGGTTCCTGAATGCGATTCTTTCTACCGGTTTTGAAAATAGAATTGATATCATTGTGGGTTCTGGTTTTGAAGATGTTGAAGGATTCGTATCTAAATATGAATCCAATCCTTTAGTTCAAATTTATCAAAATGTACCTAATATTAGTGAATTCATGTTTAAGGCAGATATAATAATCACTTCTGCCACCAAAACGATGTATGAATCTTGCTCATTAGGCGTTCCAACAATATGTGTTTGCCAAGACGAACTGGAAAAGACTCATGTATTTGCAAATACTGCAAATGGATTTGTAAATATGGGCCTTAGCGAAGAGTTATCCGAACAGGAAATTGCCGCACAATTTTTAGACTTAGCCAATAATCCTGAAATTAGGATAAGTATGAACCAGAAAATGCTGAGCATTGATTTAAAGCATGGATTTGAAAGTATTAAAGCAGTAGTTGAAAGGAAATATAGGGACTATGAAATGAAAAAGCCCCATGAGGTATTATGAATATTTTCAATAAGCAACCATTCTTGATAGCTGAAATAAGTTTTAATTGCTCTGATTTGGTTAGTGATGATTTTTCCTATTTGGATGTTGTTAAATTATTAATAAAGCAAGCTAAAGAAAGCGGCGTCAATGGAATAGATTTCCATGTTGGCGATTCTGAAGTAATTCATTGCAGCTTTAAAGAAAGCAATCTAAAAGATAATTTAGGCATTGAAGACTATAAGCAATTGGCTGAGTGTTGTCATGAAAATGGCCTTACAGTCATAGTGACTCCTGCGGATTTCAATGTTGTTGATAGTTTAAATGATTTTGTTGATGCATATAAGATTTCTGCTTCAGATTTAACAAATATTCCATTTATTGAGTATGTTGCAAGTAAAAATAAGCCTGTCTTATTGTCAACTGCTGCAGCTACAATAAATGAAATTGGTCAGGCGGTCAAATCAATTGAAAATCAGTCCAATTTTAAAATTGCTTTAATGCATTCTGTTCTGTCATATCCTACAAGTTGGGAAGATGCAAATCTGTTCATGATTAAAGATTTATCCAATAATTTTAAAGATTACAATATCGGTTATTCCGATTACACAAAATCTGATAATAACATGTTTATTTTAACAACTGCCTATAATTATGGTGCAATTATTTTAGAGAAGTTTTTCACATTAGACAAATCTGTGGAAGGCCAAGAATATGCAATGGATTCTGATGATGTTCGCATTTTCAGATTGAATGCAGGAATTTTATCTAAAGTTAATGGTTTTAAAAATAAGCAACCTTTAATTTGCGAATCTTCATCTAGAAAAAATCTTAGAAAATCAATCGTTGCCAAAAGGGATATTCAAGTTGGAGATGTTCTTAAGGAGTCTGATGTTGAATTTAAAAGGCCTGGAACAGGTATTTCTCCAGCAGAAATTAAAAATGTCCTTGGCAAAAAGGCTAATGTAAATATTGATAAAGGATCATTAATTGAATTCGATATGATTGAATAAAAAATAAAAAAAGAAAATTAAATTTCTGAAGAACAATCTGCAGAATATTTGTTAATTAAAACAGCACATTTGTCAATTGTTTCAGAATCTAATTTTATTGTAGTGGTTTGGATTTTATTTAACAGTTCTTCGATAAATAAATCTTCATCAGTTAAAGGCATATTAATTACAACAACTTCATTATTAATGAATCCAACTAATGGTTCAACAAAACAGTTTTTAATGTTGTTGTCGTTAAGGAAGTTAATTAAATCTTCACCTAAACTCAATGCTTTTTGTTTGATTTTATTATCCTGTGAGAATTTAGCCTGTTTAGTTGTGTATCTAAATCTTCTCATATTTCCAGAAACTGGCACTTCTTCAATTTTATCTTCATCCAATTCACTAGCTCCAATTAAATTTAGATTTTCATTTTCGGATTCCAATCTAAGTTTTGGATTATATTTTTGTGAAAGCAAAGCATAAATTCCAGTTGGGCCTACAACAACGTGATTAATACCAGAGTTGGAAGTTGGAGTTCTAACATTGTAGAATACATAGTATTCTTCAGGAAGAGTTAACAAGTGTTCTCTGATGATTCTTGTTCTTTCTTCGATTTGTTTTACATCTCTTGTTTTATAAAGTCCATAACATAAGATAATTACTCCAATAAATAATGCAATAATTCCTATACCACTGTTTATAGCTAATATTTCAATAATACTTAAAACAAATATTGCGGCTCCGATAATGATGATAATGCTATTGCTATCTAAATTCTGCAAATCAACATTGCGAATATCGAAGTCGGATTTATTTTCTTTGATTGATGTTGTTTGTGGGTTTAATCCACTAGTATCAGGTTCTTTTAAGCTAATTTTATCAAGAAAACTTCCACTAGATTTTGATGGGGCTGTTGTTGGATAGTATTCTTTCATTCCTTTGAAAAATTCATTTTTAAGGAAATTTTTCAAAACATCGTAATCATCAGTCTTAGGAACTGCGAATTCTTTTCCAAATCTTGATAAAACAGATTGTGGTATTGTGGTTCTTGCAGTTTTAGCAGTCACTTCTTCTTGTAGTTCTTTTTCTTTTTTCTCGTCATCTGCTATTTCCAGCATATGCTCTTCTGAAAAGAAATTTTCAAGTTTATTAGTAATTGACTTTAAGGAGCGAACGTTATCTTCTGTTGTTAATTCTTCAGATGTTGGTTCTTTAGCTAGATTTTCTTTTCTAATGGTTTCAATATCTTTACGTCTTTCTTCAAGATATTTATCTAATTCTTTATTCATTTCTTCATCCAAATATCTTAAAGATCCACCACAACTATCACATTCATAGTCAAGTATGCTATCACTACTTTTAATTTTGTACTTTAATCCACAGTCCTGGCATTGTACAATGTATGAATTGTCATACTTAAATGAACTAATAAATGATGATTTGTTATTGTCTTCGCCATTAGAATAGTCTTCTAAATATTCTAAGTCACCTGCACATGAAGAACACTCGAATGTTGTGATATCGTCATCATCATCGAGTTGGTATT
>JAUNXN010000106.1 GCA_030539795.1 Methanobrevibacter sp. | reverse complement strand
TATTTTTAATCTCTATACTTTTTTTATTTTTTCATGTAGATAACTCAATTAAAATTAGCTATTTTTAAAACATGCCATTATAATTATTAAAAAACCGCTTCATAATTTTCAATAAAACATATCAACTATTGATTTGGCAAGGCTTATAATTGATTATTCGCACACATGAATGTCCTGCAATTTCGATGGGATGGATTTATTTTTTTTTAAGTTAGGGGCTGCTGATTTGAATTGGTTCATGATGATAGCAGTAAAACTCTTAATCAAAGTGAAAGTTATATATTTCGAAAAGAAAATGATGAATGGGTTATGGTTTGTTCTATTGGAAACACAATATATCTTATAAATCATCTCCAAGTAAAAAATCGATAATGTTTAAATGTTTAACACCATCTTTGGAAAAGTCATGGTCTTCAGTTGTTATCAATATTGATTCGTATTTATCTGGAATTCTCAATAATGGAGTAATTTCACGACTTAATGTTTTTTCATTAGTTAACCTGTAGGAAACTTGAACATATTTGTATTTGCCTGATTTTTCACAAACAAAATCCACTTCGGTATTGTCAGGGTTTCTGCCGACATTTACCTTATATCCCCTTCTTAGCAGTTCAACATAAACAATGTTTTCTAGGATTTTAGTTACCTTTAAGATGTTGTCTTCGATTAATGCATGATGAAATCCGTGATCAGTCAAATAATATTTTCCAAGTATTTTCATTTCTTTTTTTCCTTTAAGTTCAAAGCATTTACATTTTGAAATAAAAAAAGATTGCTTTAAATATTCATTATATTTAAGCAATGTGTCTTGAGATGTATTGATGTTATTGCCTTTTAAATAGTTCTTTATGCTTTTGGATGAAAATATCTCTCCAGTGCTAGTGAGCATATATCTGCTAAATCGTTGTAGTAAATCAATATTTTTTATTTTGAAGCGAGACACTACATCTTCAAATAATATTGAGTTGAAAATATCTTTTAAAGCTGATTTTCTAAATTCATCACTACCCAATGATAGAATACCCGGCATTCCCCCGAAGTTAAAGTAATCATCATAAAGTTTATTGATTGAATCTTTTGTTAGCTCCATTCCTTCGATTTCATTTTTATATTGTAAAAACTCCTTAAATGAAAACGGATAAACATTTATTGTGAGATATCTTCCGGTCAGCAGTGTTGCCAATTCACCAGACAATAATTTTGAATTTGAACCCGTAAGGTATATGTCACAGTCAATAGAAACCCGGTAGGTGTTGATGGATTTTTCCCATCCTTTTACCTGTTGGATTTCATCAAAAAATAAATATACTGTTCCTTCAAGGTTTTCTGTTTTATTAAAAATGATTTCATCCAATTGTTGTGAATTATCAATATATGCATATTCTCGTGATTCAAAGGAAATGAATATTATATTCTCTTCATTTACTCCCATTAACTTAAGTTCATCTATAATATTATACATTAAACTAGTTTTACCCGATCTTCTAATTCCAATATACACCTTAACAAAATCTGTGTTAACATAATCTTTTAATTTGTTAACATATGCATCACGTTTGATTAATTGACTTGCCATTTAACTCAACTCAATAAATTCATCTCATAAAAGAAAAAATTTCTAAAACTATAAAAAATTCTTCCTACAAAAGAAAAATTTTCTAAAAATATAAAAAATTCCTCCTATAAAAGAAAAATTTGTTAATTATATTATATCCCAATAATTATATAATCCTTTCTATATGCCAAATATGAAAATTTCTAAATTTTACCGAGTATAATCTACAAAATCATCAATATTGGAGTAATCGTAGAATACAATCGACAAAATCCTAAGTTTGTAATTGTCCAACACAATATGCTAAATAAATATCATACTCAATAATTTAAGTAATTTTGCTTTTAAATCAGAACAATTTTACAAAATCAGATAATATTTGCTTTAAACATGAAATTATAGCCATAATAATTTTTATCTAAATGGTGCAAGAATACCCCGCCTTCTTAAGGTGAGGATGAATTGCACTTTTAAGATAAAGCATATTAGATATTAATTTAATAAGGTCTATAATTAATAATTCGCACACTTATTTTCTCATTAATTTCTAAAAAAATAGCAAAATAAAAAATAGGGAGGAAAGTAAATTAGTGAAATACTAACTTACTTCATTGCATCTTTGACCCTATCAAAGAGTCCTTTTTCAACGTGTTTGATCTCATCTCCGCTTATTTCAGCGAATTGATTAAGTAATTCTTTTTGTTTTGAATTTAATTTTTTAGGAACAACTACTTTTACGGTAACATACATGTTTCCTCTGCCGTTATGCCTGACAGAGTTCATACCTTGTCCCCTTAATTTGTAAACAGTATCGCTTTGTGTTCCGGGAGAAATTTTGAACTCAACTTCTTTTCCTTCAATTGTTGGGATGCTGATTAGGTCCCCAAGTGCCGCTTGAGGGAAACTGATTTGCTGGTCTAGATATAAGTGATCTCCTTCACGTGTGAACACTTTATGTCTTTTTACATGTACGGTGACAATCAAATCCCCTTCAAGTCCTGCGGCATCACCGCAATTTCCTTCACCGGAAACCCTTAAGTGGTTGCCTTCATTAACTCCTTCGGGAATTTCGATTTTAATTGTTTTTGTTTTTCTGACACTGCCTTTTCCATGACATTCGTCACACGGGTCTGTAATGATTTTACCGGTTCCGCCACATTCCCTACATGGCCTTACATTAACCATCTGACCTAGGAAAGTGTTGCTGACTTCTTTGATTTGTCCGGTTCCGCCACAGGTCTTACATGTTTCAGAATCAGACCCAGGTTTTGATTTGGAACCATGACATGTAGGGCATAATTCACTTCTTGTAATCTTGATTTCTTTTTCGCATCCGTTAAATGCTTCTTCTAAAGTAATTGGAACTTCAGTGTAAATATCTGAACCTCTTTGAGGACCAGTTCTTGCAGCTCTAGAACGACTTCCTCCACCAAAACCGAATATGTCAAATATGTTTCCGATATCAAATCCTTGGAAAATATCTTCAAAGTTAACATTTTGATAGAAATCTTCTGCAGTAAATCCGTCCATTCCAGCATGACCGAATTGATCATATCTTTGACGTTTTTCATCATCAGACAAGACGGCATAAGCTTCACTAACTTCTTTAAACTTATCTTCAGCATCCGGTTCATCACATACATCAGGATGGTATTTTCTAGCCAATTTACGATAAGCTTTTTTTATTGTCTTTTCATCAGCAGATTTATCTACTCCAAGAACTTCATAATAATCTCGCTTGTCTGCCATTTATTCACCTTAATAAATAATTTTAAAAAAATAAGATAGAAAAAATAATAGTTTTATCTTATTGTTAGTTTTTATTGATTGATTCTGATTCTGTTTTGTTATTGACCTAACAACGTAATAAAACTGTATTATTTAATCTAATCGTCTTTTACTTCATAGTCTGCATCAATTGTGTCATCATCGTTGTCTTGAGCACCAGCATTTGGGTCAGCTCCAGCTTGTTGTTGAGCTTGAGCCTCAGCTTGTGCTTGTTGATAAATTTTTGCACCAATTTCTTGAATTACATTGGATAATTCATCAGACTTTGCTTTAATGGCATCAACATCATCGCCAGCTATAAGTTCTCTTAATTCTTTAACAAGGTCTTCGACTTTTGTTTTTTCATCTTCAGATACTTGATCTTTAAGTTCATCTAAAGTTTTTTCTGAAGTGTAAATTAATGAGTCTGCATTGTTTCTAATTTCGATTTCTTCTTGTCTTTTTGCATCTGCTTCAGCGTTCATTTCCGCTTCTTTGATTTTTTGTTCAATTTCTTCATCGGATAATTTTGTTGAGGAAGTAATGGTAATTGCTTGTTCTTTACCGGTTCCTTTATCTTTAGCAGTTACATTGATAATACCGTTTGCATCAATATCAAAGGTTACTTCAATTTGTGGAATGCCTCTAGGTGCAGGTGGAATTCCTACAAGTTGGAAACGACCTAAGGAAGTGTTGTCTGCGGCCATTTTTCTTTCCCCTTGCAATACATTAATATCTACAGATGGTTGATTATCTGCAGCTGTGGAAAAGATTTGGCTTTTCTTGGTAGGTATGGTAGTGTTTCTTTCGATTAAAGTGGTTGATACTCCACCTAAGGTTTCAATACCTAATGATAATGGAGTTACGTCTAAAAGAACGATGTCTTTAATTTCACCAGCTAATACTCCACCTTGAATTGCAGCACCCATGGATACACATTCCATTGGGTCAATACCACGTTCAACTGGTTTTCCTATGAATTTTTCAACGAATTTTTGTACAATTGGCATTCTGGTAGGTCCACCAACTAAGATGATTTTGTCAATTTCAGATTTGCTCATTTTAGCATCATCTAATGCTTGTTGCATTGGTTTACCTGATTTTTCAACAATAGGGTCAACTAACTCTTCTAATTTTGCTCTTGTAAGAGTGTGGATTAAGTTTTTAGGAGTTCCATCAGTTCCCATTGCAATGAAAGGCAAGTTAACTTCGGTAGTTGTGGTGGTGGATAATTCAATTTTTGCTTTTTCAGCAGCTTCTCTTAATCTTTGCACTGCTTGGTCATTATCCATTAAATCAATGCCTTCTTGGGATTTGAATTCATCTGCTAAGTATTTGATTAATACATTATCCATATCGGTACCACCAAGTTGGGTATCACCGCTGGTGGATCTTACTTCAAATACTCCTCCACCGAATTCCATAATGGTTACGT
>JAUNXN010000105.1 GCA_030539795.1 Methanobrevibacter sp. | reverse complement strand
ACATCAACATCACCACTAGCCATAGCAGTCATTAAGTCTCCACCGTTGTTAAATTGAACTAGTTCTACAGAAATATTTTTTTCTTTGTATAAACCTTGTTGATCTGCAACAAATAAAGCTGCATCGTGATCAGAAGGCAAATAACCTATCTTAACAGTGTTGTCTCCTCCCCCTAAAAAGTCGAAAAGACCTGCACTTGCTGAACCCATTACTAAAAATGCGGCAAGTGCTAACACTAAAACAAATGTAATTTTTTTATTCATTATTTTTCACCGTAAATTAATTTTACAATTATTAATATTATAGGTATATTATAAAAATATTACTTTACTCCTAAATTAACAATTGTTATATTTTGAATCCCCTAATTATCTAATTACTCATGACAATATATAAAACTATGCATCTAAATTCACACGTTCAGGAGCAGTAAAAACAGTGAATCTGTTGTCCCTTACAAATCCAATCATCGTAATGTTGCCTGTGCGGGCCACATCAATGCCTGAAGATGCTGGAGCGGCATTTGAAATGATTATTGGGATTCCAACACGAATCACCTTAATCAACATGTCTGCAGGCATTCTTCCACTATATGAAATATAGCATTTGCTGAAATCATAACCCTCTTTTGCGGCAGCACCAATTACCTTGTCAACGGCAACATGGCGGCTCACATCCTCTCGGATTATGATTTTATCCTCAAATTTTAATTGTGCAACATGAACACCGGCTGTTTTCTGCCAGATTTTTGCCTCATCTGTCAGATGCCTAATGTCTTTAATGATTTGAGTAGCGTTAATCTTTAAGTCGGATGTATTCGGCTCGATTGTCTTAAGCTCTGATCTTATTCCTCCGGCATTGTCCGAATTTACACCCTGATACTCAAGCAATCTGCAGACACAGGCATGTTCACAGTTTCCCTTTCTCTCCTGAACGATGCCGTCCTGTTCCAAATCCTCTTCAGGGTCATGGTTCAAGCTTGTGGAAACAAGAACGTTTGTTCCATCCAGGGTAATTGATTCTATATCTGAATAATCCTTGATCAACCCTTCGCCAAGGCAATATCCCACTGCAAAGTCCTCCAAATCCTTAGGATAAGTTGAAAATTTACGCGGAGGAAGAAAATCGATGAACAGATAAGTGTATTCGTCATCAACACTGTTTTCCTTTATTGTCTTGTATTCCCCATCTTTCCATTGAATAACATCTGTCTGTCTTAAAAATTCCATAATTATTACCTGCCTGCAAGAGCGACATCAACATAACATTTAAGCTTTTCCTGTTCCTTCAAGTCAACATTTTCCAGATTGTGAATGCTGGTCTGCTTGTTGTTTTTAGACAGAATGATATGAGTGTTGATGTAGCCATGCTCTTCAATCAACCTTAAAAGCCTTTTTCCGTATGTCAAATCGGGATTTGAAATGCGGTTAAGCATTAGGCTTAAGGTCCTGCCTTCATCTATTCCCAATACCTCGCACATACCATACATCTCATTGATAATGTCTGCGGCCCAACTCTTTAAAGTCACTTCCTCGCCGTCCTTCAATAGCCTCATCGATTCGACATAAGCCTTTTCGGCGGTGTTTTCCTCATTCATCCTTGCTTCGCTTTGCCAATCAGGATAATCAGACTCGCCTTTAACAAGCATATAAATCAGGAAAATATGGAGAAATTTCATATCATGCTCCACAAGGCCGCACTGATAGAATGGATTGATGTCCAAAGTTCTGATTTCTATATATTCAATTCCATCATTTTTAAGGGAATTCAGCAAATCCTTAGGATTTTTTGGCTTCAGCCTGATTTGAGTATACAGTTCCTTGGCTTCAGACAAATCCCCCCTTTCAATGAAAGCGCTAATGTCATCTGTAAATTCATCAACAGAGTTATATGAAGGATTCAATTCAATCAAATTCTTATATCCACAGGAGGCATTTCTAAATGAAGGACCCTGAGTTGAATAATAGCTTCCAAAATCATCCTTTGCATCCATCAAATGCAGACATTCGTTTGAAAATGTCTTGTGAGAACCTATAGAACATCCTGTCAGGTAAATGATCAGCCAGCAATATCTCAGGTAGTTTCTGGCGATTTTCAGATAAACCTTGTCTTTAAATTCCCTGAAGCTCAACCCCTTGTCATCAAGGGAATGAAGATCCCTTAATACCTTATCCGAAAATGAAAAGTTAAAATGAACTCCGGATATCATCTGCTTTTTGACACCATACTTTTTAGCCAAATCTTCACGATACTTCTGTGAAGATATTCCCTCATCGGAGTATTGGGCTATTGGAATCTGGTCCCAATAAGGCAGGATACATGGAATTGACTGAAACCAAAGATATTCGTCTTCGGGAAGTGATGAATTCACAAGGTCCGCCAATAGGGAAAAAGTGTTGAATGCCTCATCAATCGTATCGAATGTCGGAGTAATTATTTCAATTTGGCTTTCTGAAAAATCAGTGGTGACCAACGGATTTGTCAGCTTGTCGCCGAATACCTCAGGATGTGGAGTCAAAGACAGCTCCCCATCACCTTTGGCTCTTAATGACTCCCATTCAATCCCAAAGGAACCTTTTAAAATTTCTTCCGATGATAATTTAGATAAATTCAATAAATTCATTTCTCCGCTCCAATCATATTCTGCTTATTTTACCATACTCTTCAATCATTGTTTCCAAGGAAGTATCATCATTCAATTTAATTATCATGTTTTTTCCGGGGTTTGTGCGGCATTTGATACGTTCATATAATGGTTTTAAGAATATCTCTTCACCGATTCCCCGCTCCTGCAGTCCCTGCTTGGATATGTCGACAACATCCTTTGACAGCTTACACAGCTCATCCATATTGATGAATGCAGGAATATCATCCTTAATCAGCAATTTTCTAAGTTCGGTTGCAGTATATCCCTTATGATATATTACGGTATCATTGGTTATTAACTCTTCGAGCTCATCAAGCTTATCCTTCAAGCCTACATGGAAAGCTGCTACGGACATGGAATCGCTGATCGGTTGAGTGCATACGCTTCTAAACTCAACAGTTCCCCTAAATGTCAAATTGATAAATTTGAATGGTCTTAAATATTCGATGTCACTGATTTCTGGCTTTATTTCAACTTTCCTATACACTCCCTTGTCATATACCTCACCGATTACATGGTCTTTTGAAAAGTAGTCCAAAAGGTTCATTGACTCGAAATTGATATATGAGCCGTCGCGCATCACGCAGTAGATGTTTAAGGATTCAAGGTAAGCCTGCAAATCCCCAATATCCTTAAAGTCAACATTATACATTCCTATATTGTGGGGATTGACACCATGAGTCGAATATTCCCATAATGCATCCCTGAAGCATGTCCTGTGCTTGTTTTCATCTACAAGCACTGAATTTGAAAACAATAGTGCTTTGATCGGTTCGATTTTTGAGAATACATTGATTGTGCGAACCAGATTGTCTTTGTAAACATCAATCTGGACCTGTGACGCTGATGAGAACATGCCGTATTCGGGATATTCATGAAAGTGCATTGGGATATTTTCATAATTTTCGGCTGATTTCAAATGATGATATAGCATCAGATAGCGTTCTGAGGGAATAGGCAAATGATTATTATATTTTCTGTAAGGATTGATACCCATTCCTGTCAATGTATGGTTATATTCTTCAAATGATTCCTTTACAAATGCATAATAGTCTGTGAACCTTTCATTAATCGTGAACAGATCCTTTTCACGGCCCATTGCAAACTCAATGTTGTTATAGGAACAGTCATAGCATACTATATCCTCATTTTTCGGATTTTTTAGTGAGAATACGTTTCCGTCATAGTCAATTCCGTCGTTTTCAAAATCATCATGATACTTTTGAAACTTGGAAGTTATCTCATGAACGACATCAAAATCAACAGCTTTCTTGTCAAGATTGACAATTGGAATTTCAATTTCAACACCAATAAAATCCTTTTTCTTATTTGTCGGCTTGATAAATTCGTTGTATAATTCTTTTCTAACCTGTTCTTGAGTAATCATTAATTTCATCTCTCTTTAGGGACTTTGAAAATTCTTCGATTGCCTTTTCATGCTCTTCAGTTAACACATATTCATTCTCATGCTCTTCACTTTCAAAAATGATTTTACCGTCAATCAAACCAAACAGTTTATTCAATTCTACAGGCAACCAGTTTTCGTCATCGGTCAGTGGAGTTGAAGCGACCAAAAAGCCTTCATCATTTTTCAAATAGTATAGGGAATTCCTCATGTTGGAGTGGATGTAGGTCAAGTCCCCGTCATAAATCATTAAATTAAGCTTGTTGTTTTTGGATAAGCCTCTGACGATTTGATTCAGCAGGTGAAATCTTTCCTTGATTGTAGAAAGCGCACCCTTATTTCTTTCAAACTCGTCGACTTTGTCAATTATATATAAGAGTATTCGCTCAGAATCAGTATCCCCAGTCTCCTTATCCTTATATGCATCGAGTTCAGGGTAGTCGAAAATAGTTCCGTTATGAATCAGCATCCATGAACGATTATTGCCGTCGGCCTCTGTAAATGGGTGACAATTGGGAGATATAATTTCACCTACAGTAGCCAATCTGATATGAGCGAATACATTCTTTCCAATAACAGGATTGGATAATATATTTTTTAAGTGTTCGCTACATGCTGCTTTTACCGGCTCTTTATCTATAACAAATTCATCGGATTGCATATTAGCCAATCCCCATCCATCTGGATGTTCTTCAGAGTGATTATAAAAACATTGCAGACATTCATTTACTTGTTTTGGCGTATT
>JAUNXN010000104.1 GCA_030539795.1 Methanobrevibacter sp. | reverse complement strand
AAACAAAGAGGTTCTAGATCCAACGGTGGAGGCTGTACCAAAAAACGTAGAGGTGCAGGTAACAAAGGTGGTAAAGGTAAAGCAGGTATGCGTAAACAACACTGGACCTGGACTGTAATCCATGACCCAGACCACTTTGGTAAACACGGTTTCAAAAGACCTCAAAAAATGATTAAAAAAGTCAATGCTGTTAATTTAAGTTTCTTAGAAGAACAAGCTGACAAATTAGTTGCAGACGGCAAAGCATCCCAAGAAGGTGACGCTATTGTTATTGATGTAACTGAATTAGGTTATGATAAAGTTTTAGCTAAAGGTAAAATCACTAAAACTTTCAAAATTTCAGCTCCACAATTTTCAGCATCAGCTATTGAAAAAATTGAAGAATTAGGAGGAGAAGCTATAGAATTATAGCTTTTTTTCTTTATTATTATAGAGGAAAAATATGTCCGCGCTAGAAGTTTTAGAGCCAATTTTTAAAGTTATTCCTGAAGTAAAATCTCCGGTTCACAGAGAAGACTTCAATGAAAAACTTAAATGGACTGCTCTTGTTTTAGTTTTATATTTTATTTTAACACAAATTCCATTATACGGTTTAGCTCCTGGAGCTATCGATTCATTTGCTCAATTAAGAGCAGTTATGGCTGGAAGTTTCGGTTCAATTCTCACTTTAGGTATTGGTCCAATCGTTACTGCATCTATTGTATTGCAATTATTAGTTGGTTCAAATCTCTTAGAGCTAGATTTGTCTTCTCATAAGGACAAATCCCATTTCCAAGCTACTCAAAAAGTGCTTTCCATTGTTTTCACAGTGTTTGAAGCAAGCGTTTTAGTATTAACAGGTAACCTTGTTCCTATTGATAGTTCATATACCCTATTATTAATCCTTCAACTCGTTATTGGTGCGTTAGTTATCATTTACCTTGATGAAGTTGTTTCAAAATGGGGATTCGGTAGTGGTATCGGATTATTCATTGCAGCAGGTGTATGTCAAGCAATTATTGTAGGAACATTCAGTATATTAAACGGATCAGATGGTTTATTGGCAGGTATTCTCCCTAAATTCATTCAACTTGCAACCCAAGGCAAATATGATTTTGCAATCTTAATTCCATTGATTGCTACCATCATCGTATTCCTGGTAGTTCTCTATGGTGAATCCATGAGGGTTGAAATTCCTATCTCTCACGGTAGCGTAAGAGGTCACGGAAGAATCAGAGGATCTGTTGGTAAATACCCATTGAAATTCATCTACTCAAGTAACATGCCTGTAATTTTGACAAGTGCATTGCTTGTTAACGTTACATTATTTGCAAATATTTTCCAAAAGGTCGGTGTTCCTATTTTAGGACACATCAAAAACGGTAAACCTGTAGATGGTATTGCTTGGTTGTTATCCACACCTAATCTATCCATGTTCATATCAGAACCTCTCCATGTTCTCATATATGCTGTATTCTTTATAGCATGTTGTATATTGTTCTCATACCTATGGGTAGAAATCAGTGGATTGAATGCTAAAAAGATTTCTGAACAACTTTACAACTCAGGTATTCAGATACCTGGATTCAGAAGTAGTAAACGTCAATTATATAAAATTTTGAAAAAGTATATTCCTGCACTTACCATTATCAGTGGTATTTATGTAGGTCTTATTGCTTTCCTTGCAGATTTAACCGGTGCTTTAGGTGGAGGTACTGGGGTATTGCTTACTGTAGGTATTATTCATAAACTTTATGAAGAAATGGCTGAGGAACAACTCATGTCTGCAAATCCACTTCTTAGAAAATTCTTAGGAGACAATTAATCTCCTATTATTTTCCATTTTAACAATATATGAGGGATTAAAATGAAATTAGTAGTATTAACAGGTATTCCAGGTTCTGGAAGTTCAACATTACTTAACAAAGCACTTGAAGAAGTCGATTATGTACACTTAAACTATGGAGACATAATGACTGAAATTGCTATTAAAGAAAATATTGTTGAAGATAGGGATTCTTTAAGAAAATTACCGGCTGAAACACAAAAAGAAATTCAAGCCAAAGCGGCTAAAGAAATCAAAGCAAGATCTGAAAATGACAATGTTATTGTAGATACCCATTGTACTATCAACACACCTGCAGGATTTTTGCCAGGTCTTCCAATTTGGGTATTAGAACAATTGCAGCCTGATCTTTTCATTTTAGTTGAAGCCAATCCTGATGAGATTATTTACAGAAGATTAAATGATGAAACCCGTCAAAGAGATGTTCAAAAAGCTAAAGATATTCAATTACATCAAGAAATGAACAGAGCTACTTCCATGGCTTATGCAACTTTAACCGGAGCTACTGTTAAAATTGTTTCAAACCACGACAATCATTTAAATTCTTCAGTTTCTAAATTAGTGGACATATTAAATTTATAGATTAATAATGGGGTATAAATTATGGTTGATTTTTTAGGACCTATTTATGGGGCATTAAATGCAGTTTTCAATCCGCTTTTAGCTATGGATCCAAATCCAACTAATCCTGCTTTAACAGTTTTAGTTATTGCGTTTATCGTTTCTTTAATCACCACTATTGCTAACAAGTATTTGGTGGACCAAGATGCATTAAATGAGAAACAAAAAAACATGCAAGAGTTCAATAAAAGATTAAGAGAAGCTCAGAAAAAGGGAGATGGAAAAGAAATAGCAAAACTTCAGGCTGAACAGGCAGAAATGATGAAAGACCAAACTGCAATGATGACAGAACAGTTCAAGCCAATGTTCGTGACTTTCATTCCGATTATTTTAATATTCTTCTGGATGAGAGCTTCTGCCGTTAGCGGTTTAGTCATTATAATGCCACCGTCAGTTTATTGGGTTACTTTAGTTCCGATTTGGCATATGATTGGAAGTTTCATGTATGGCGGACAAGCTACCATTCCGTATGGAATCGGTTGGTTATTATGGTATATGATTTGTACTTTTGGTATGAGTCAAATTTTAAGAAAATTCCTAGGATTCAAACAAGGGTTCTAAATCGACTAAAAAACTATACCTTTATTAATAATAAGAAACATATATTATAGCATTCTATTTTGAATACGCTATTACACAATTATTGAATTATTTAAAAATTATTATAGGTGATTAAATGCCTGCAAATAGGTTTAGATCAAGATCATATAAAAGAGTTCATAAAAACACCCCTGGTGGGGCAAATGTTTTAAGATACAAAAAGAAAAAACCATCTAAGCATGTTTGTGCTGAGTGTGGTGCAGTATTACATGGAGTTCCTCGTGGACGTCCATATGAAATTGGAAAATTATCAAAAACAGCTAAAAGACCTAACCGTCCATACGGTGGGTACTTATGCTCAAAATGTGCTCGTAAAATTTTCAAAAATGAGGCAAGACAATAATGATAATTACTATAGGCGGATTAGCTGGAACCGGAACAACAACACTTGCTGAAGTGTTGAGTGAAAAGTTAGATGTTCCATACATCTCTGCAGGTTTCATTTTTAGAGAGATGGCTGCGGAACATGGAATGAGCGTTCTTGAATTCAGTGAATTTGCTGAAGGTAATGATGATATTGATAAGGAAATTGATAAAAGGCAAGCTGAAAAGGCTAAATTGGCAGAAAACCTAATTATCGAAGGAAGATTATCAGCATTTTTCGTTGAGAATGCTGATTTGAGAATCTGCTTAATGACCCCATTTGATGTGCGTTCCAAAAGAATAGCCCAAAGGGAAGAAAAATCTGTTGAAATAGCTAAAGAGGAAATAATCACTCGTGAAAAAAGCGAAGCCTTAAGATACAAAGAAATCCATAATATTGACATCAGTAATATGGAAATTTATGATTTAATTGTAAATACTGATAGCTTTGATCCAGAAAGCATATCAGAAATCATTATTCAAACATTAAAGGTGATATAAATGGCATCAATCGAAGTAGGTAGAGTATGTATTAAAACTGCTGGTAGAGAAGCAGGCGAAAAATGTGCAATCGTTGAAATTATCGATGAAAACTTTGTAGAAGTAATTGGTGAAGCTGTAAAAAACAGAAGATGTAATATCGATCACTTAGAACCAACTGCAGATTCCATTGATGTTTCTGGTGATGCAGATTCTATCAAAGCAGCTTTAGCTGACTTATAAACATAAAATGAATAATAAACATATTATTCATAACTTTTTTTATTTACTATTTTTTTAAGGGTATATTTTCATGAAATTTAACATGGTTACTAAATCTGAAAGTTTTACTAGTCCCGATTTTGGTTGCAAACCAGAAGACAGGGAGATTAACGATTATATTTCTCATGGTGTAATTAATTTGGATAAACCTTCAGGACCGACCTCTCATGAAATAGACTCTTGGGTTAAACGTATTTTAAACTTGGAAAAATCAGGCCACGGGGGAACACTTGATCCTAAGGTTACCGGTATCTTGCCGGTTGGATTGAATGACGCTACCCGTGCTATTCAACTTTTATTGACAGCTCCAAAGGAGTATGTCTGCCTTTTGACTTTCCATCAGGACGTTGATGAGGAAAGAATCCGTGAAGTGTTTGCGGAGTTCACAGGTAAGATATTCCAATTGCCTCCTGTCAAGTCAGCCGTTAAACGTGAAATGAGGACTCGTAACATCTATTATTCAACAATCTATGAAATTGAGGGACGTGATGTTCTATTCAGAATAGGTTGTGAGGCAGGAACTTACGTCAGGACCTACTGTCACAACATCGGTGAAGCATTGGGCGTAGGGGCACATATGGCAGAGCTTAGAAGGACTCAAGTAGGTTCATTCAATGAAAAGAACAGATTGGTTACCTTACAGGACGTTACCGATGCATACCACTTCTGGAAGGAAGACGGTGA
>JAUNXN010000103.1 GCA_030539795.1 Methanobrevibacter sp. | reverse complement strand
GCTTTGATTGGGTAGATGATAGACAAGATATTGATTCCTGTATTGTATTTGAATAATGGGAGAGTTTTTGTAGGCTCTCCCATTATAAATTTCAAAATAACGCAGAGGGGTCTGGTCCTGAATATTCAATGTCGAATATCGCTCTCATTTCATTCCTAATTCTTGACATAATGCGACCAAGTGAAACATCCGTTGGGTCTGTCGGGTCAAAATTAAAATTCATGTCAAGCCTGTGCTTATTGCCACCAATAAATGAAAGGTCAAAAACTACATGTCCTTTTTGTGGTATTCCTTTTTGCTTGTAATTACTCTTAAAATGGTAGTTGCGTTTAATTTGGTTCTCTTTTTTATGTTTCTCTTTATCTTCTTCTTTTTCCTTGTCTGTTATTATGATTAGAGGTTGACTATTTTTAAAAGTCAAATCACATTCTTTTTGGGTGTCCTTTATTGCCTCATTATAAAAACTGCAAGCCTGATTGATGTCTTCAAATTCTGCATTGATAGTTCTTTTCATAACTATTGTGGTGCTTGACCTATACAGCACCAGGTTTTAGAGTGATACAATTAATAAATTAGAATAATGCTTTAACAAGACCTTCTTCGTCTTCTTTTTCCAATACATTTACAAGTTCATTGTGCATCTTATCCAAGATTTTGTTGATAGAAGTATCCAAACTATCCTTTTTGTTTATGTTTAAATCCAAGTCTATATAACGTTTACGGTCGCCATCAAAATTGAATTGAATTTTGGCATGTCCTGTATTTGGTCTACCCCATTTCTTTCTTTTAAAAAATCCTTCAAATTTCTGCTTTTTCTTTTCTTGAATTTTCTTTTCATTCTCATCCACCTCCTTTTCGCATACTTTTATTATACAATTTTCTTCATCATATTCCAATTTTAGATTATTAGAATAGAGAATGGTATAAACTAAATCTTTCTTTAAGTTCTTGGAGGCAGACAAATCAATGATAAGTGGATTAAAAAACATGATATTTTACGCTTAACCTGCTCAGCATTAGGTCTTTAATAATTAATATAATATTTAAAATAATCAAATTGCTTCAAAAAGGACGTACTTTGGGGTCGTCACTTTATTATATAAAATTGATAGAAGTGTGATTAAAATAGGTTTATTAATATGGCAAGGATTTTCTGTTTTTGATTATGTTTCTATATTTTTGCTTGTTAATCATAAAAACAAGAAAAGTATGGCTAAAATTTTTACAAGAAAGACAATCAATGTTTCAGATAATGTTTATGCAGAATCAATAAAAAATGTATGTGAAGTCTTTGGTGCAGTAATTGAACCACACAAATGTGGAGTACAAGTTCCCAACAATGTTGATTATATGGTATGGTGTCCTGATAGTAATAATAATGAATGGAGTAATATTATCGATAAAAATAGAGAAACCATATATGAATATTATAAAAATGATGAAAGGAAACGTACCAAACACGTAAATGAATGGATAAAATGTCCAAAACTTAAAAGAATAACATTTTTAAAAGAAAATAATAATGGTTTTTGTTTTGTTGGAATTTTTAAGATTAACGTAAAGAAATCCCAACTTTCAAATATGTGTGTATGGGAACTTGTTGAATCTTCCTATAAATTACCAACGAATATCGCAACAAATAATTTGTATATCCCATAACTTGATTTTAGACTAATAATATTCACTTTTATAATTTGTGAATATTTTAGTCTTGTTCGGAACATAACAAATTGATATTGAATTGCTTATACATCTCCTTTAATACTTCCTTATTTTAATGCCAAAAAGAAATATTCATATTTGTTCTTCTCTGATTATAAATGAATAAATAACGTGGCTCTCTGACAATAAAAAAATCATAAAAAATCTCTGATTTTAAGGTGTACAGCAGTACACCTTTTTTAGTCATTTCATTTTAGGAAGAATATAATATTAAATAATTTAATCAGAGAAAATTATGAATATTTTATTAAGCCGAGAAAGAATAGGAAATATTTTAGTATGTCACACTAAAAAAGGGTTTTCATCTAAACCTAAACAGAATGGATTTTACGGAAAAGTTTTAGTCGAAGAAGTTTCCTTTCCCAAATTCATTCAACTTATAAAGAACGGTCATTCTTTTAAGCAAGTTCCCGACATAGACTCCTTACAAAATAATGTAAGAGAAATAACAGAGAATGGGAAGAATCCAAGAATCAACGCAAACAATATCAGAAAAGGAAACATTACCATGAACATTCTTCAAAGAAGATTGGTCATGCAATATTGTCAATTCCAAACCATCTTCTTTGATATTGATGAATGCAAAATTAACCACGAAGAATTAATCAAGAAACTTTCACTAAAGCCTAACCTCATATATGAGACTTTTTCATATACAGAAACAAATCGTAGATACAGACTTGTCTATATTTTGGATGAACCAATCAATACAGGTTTCTACAAATCGGTTTATTTGGCATTCAAAGAACAAATAAAAGATATTGTAGAAGATGATAAATGTGCAGAAAATCCTACACAGACTATTTTCGGAACTAACAACAATATTTATGAGATTAATGATTTCTATTATCACATCAACACTTCCAACCTCAATTTCATTTATTATGGGAATGTTGTTTTGAAGCAATACACACCAAGTATAGTTGAAGAAAACTTCTACAATTATTGCATGACACATCCAATTCCCGAAATTGTAGAAAAATATTCGACCAATAACAGAATTTACCATGAATGTGTTGTTGACTGGAATTTCAACCAACACGATGTTATCAAACAAGACTTTGAATATAAGTGTATAGATGTAGAGTTTGAAACTCCCAACAATATAAACGATAAGTTTTGTATAAGCAATAAAGGTCTTTTAGCCTTACCTCATTTTGTCGGTAACAGAAAAAAACTTGTCGTCAATGACGGACGTAAAAGATATATTGAAAGGATTGCTCATTTATTGTTGTTGATGAATAAGGATCTTGTCATTGAAGACCTGATATATAATGTCCTTAAATGGTGCCAACAACATATATCATTCAATAAAAACAGGAATGAACACCTTCTAAACAACAAGATTATTGTAGAGAAATGCATATCCTGTTTCGACAATTTCAAGAACAATACAAGTAAGGATTATCTAAATTATTTGAAAATGTTAAGTGAGGAATATGTCTCGACAAAAAAGAAAGCAGTAAATCCTTACTATCAAGGACTCCATTACAAGAACAACACTTTCTTTTATTGGAGACATTTTCAACATATTGATTTTGAAAAGTCTATTTCTTTATCTGAACTTGAAACAGAACTTTCCAGAATTAAAGTTCAAAGAAGAAAGTCTGAAAAATATAGAAGAGATAAAGGAAAAAAGAGAAATATATATAGTGGTTCTCGAAAAAATGAAATTATAGAAATGGTTTTGAAAGGTCATTCCAACAAAGAAATTTCATTGAAATTTAATGTCAGTTCACAATATGTGTCCAAAATAAAGAATGAACTACATATCACCAAACAGAATTGAAGTAATAGTTTTAAAAATTTATAATTCAACTAACTACAACAATAATAAGCAACTTAATTCAGTTACATTTTATTGTAATAACACCTCTTTTCTTGACAATTAAAAAAAGGAACTTTTTAAAGTTCCTTTTTGTTTAGAGTTAAAGTCAAATCTTGATAAAGATGTAGTTTTTTGTCTTCGTTAAAAAAGGAATACTTTTCGACTTTTTTAATGAATTTGAGGGCCTCGTTTTTAGTGTTTACAGAATAAAGATGTTTGTATTTTATATTGAATGGTTGATTTAATGTGATTGGATAATTACGTCTTTTAGTGTTGAGACGAATTTTTTCGACAATAATAATGGTTAAATTATTGTTGATGTAAGTGTGAAAGACTTTATTTGGCTTTTTTTCAGGCAAGTCTTCAAGTTGTTCGCGAGTTGGGATGAATTTGTAGTAATCTACGATAAATTTTTCGTCAACATGTTGGTAAAGATTTTTCTTGTCTTCCATATTTTTTTTGTATTAAAATTGAATAATTGTGAGTTTGGAAAACCAGCCATGTTTTCCCTAACTCTACTCCCTATATTGGGGAGTAGAGTCTTTGATTATAAGTCTACACTTAAAGAATGTTAAATGTGGGCTTTGAAATTTAATGGTGTTTATTTTAGTTTTATGTTATTGATGTTGTATATGTGAAGTTGTTTTTTTGAGTCGAAAAAAGAAATTTTGTTTTCTTTTTTAAGATAAATGAGATTATTGTTTTTAGTGTTTTGTGATATGAGTCTTTGGTATTTAAATTTGAATATAGGATTAGGTGTAGTTGGTAAATGTTTTTTGTTTGGTTTGATTTTAGTAATAATGTAAATAGTAAAATTTTTAGTGAAAATATTAGGTCGTTTTTGGGATTGAAGTTTAAAGTAAAAGTCGTAGAAAGTATAAGTAAATGTTTTTAATGGAGTTAAAATTGAATAATTGATAATGAAATGGTTGGTTACTTCTTCAACTTTCTGAATGTCAAAATACTTTTTCATATAAAACAATTTTTAAAATTAATGATGTGAGGGATTTTCCCCCACCAAGCAAAGCGTTGTAGCAAAATGGATATGGTTTGATTAGATTTTGCATCTTAAAGAATGTTAATTTAAGGAAGCGATTGGATAGTTTTGAGAAAATGAATCATTTTAAGCCTTTCTAAGCAAGGCTAATTCTGCCATTGTAATTTATGGATTGAGGTGAAAATAGTTGAATAGAAAGCATAATAATATGCTTAGAAACGATAAAAGGTGGTACTTTCTGTAAAAAGTACCACCTTTTATTAGGGATGTTAAAACCTGTTTATAGGTTTAGGGTAGGGTTTAAAAATTTATAAGTGAGAGTCTAATTTTTTAAAAC
>JAUNXN010000020.1 GCA_030539795.1 Methanobrevibacter sp. | reverse complement strand
AAGGATTGCAATTGCAATAAGTATAATGTTTGTAGTTTTCATAATTACACCTTTAGTTAATATTTTAAATGAACTAGTATTTAATCACTAACATCATAGTCATCGATTATATAATATTCAAGTTCCGGATGCTTTGCCTTCAATTCTGAATATATCTTTTCCTTAACCTTTTCACGGTCGGCATCAAAGTCCACAATAATGTCGAATGTTGCCAATTTTGACTCCTCATTGACTATGAATCCGTGAACCTCAATCACCTCTTCGTATTTTGAAGCGATATCATATAAGTCGTTGCGGACTTCCTTGTATTCGTCGTTTCTTGAATATATTCCGAAAGTCAGTATGATTGAGAATTCCTCATATATCTTATATGCGAGATTCCTGGTCAGCGTATGGATTTCATGAGCTGTCAGGTCATCGTCGACCTCGATGTGCACTGATCCCTGCATGTCTTCAGGCCCGTAGTTGTGAAGGCTCAGGTCATATGCGCCGTAGACGCCCGGAGTTTCACAGATTGAATCCTTAATTTTACGGGACAGTTCAGAATCGACCCTTGCGCCGATCATGCTGTCGAGGGTTTCCCTAAGCATGTCTATACTTGCCTTGATGATTACTATTGAAATTATCACTCCCAATATTCCTTCAAGGGAAATTCCATAGAATATTGAGATGATTGCCGCAACCAGTGTTGAAAGTGAAAGTATAGCATCAAAGAATGCATCGCTTCCGGATGCGACAAGCGCCTGTGAGTTGATTTGCTCGCCGACATTCTTCACGTATTTTCCAAGTGCAAACTTGACGATTACCGCCACTGCAATGATTACAAGAGAAACGGTAGTGTAGGAAGTGACGTCCGGATGGAATATCTTAGGCCAGGACTCCATAAGGGCGGTGATTCCGGCCCACAGTACGATGGCCGCAATTATAACAGATGAGAAATATTCGATACGGCCGTATCCGTATGGATGGTCCTTGTCAGGTGCCTTTCCTGCAAGCTTTGTTCCGATAATTGTAATTATTGATGAGAGGGCATCTGTCAAATTGTTTACTGCGTCCAGGGTAATTGCAATGGAGTTAACAAGGATTCCGATAGTGGCCTTGAACGCCACAAGAATCAGATTGACGACAATGCCTATAATGCTTGTCCTAACAATTTTTTCCTGTCTTGTCATGATAATAACTTTATTTGTTTGAATAAATAAATCTTGATATGCATTAGTGTTTGACTATTTTTTTAATATATTGTAACATAAACTATTCAGATTGCTAAGTTTATATACTATGAGGTATTAAATATGCATAATTAATTAAAAAAGGTGAATCAATATGTCAGTATATGATTTTGAAGTAAAAGACGGTGACGGAAACGTTGTTTCACTCGCCGACTACAAAGGCAAAGTACTGTTGATTGTAAACTCCGCAACAAAATGCGGATTCACACCACAATACACAGAACTGAATGAAATCTACGCCGAATTCAATGAGGACGGCTTTGAAATTCTTGATTTCCCATGCAACCAGTTCGGAGGACAGGCTCCTGGAACAACCGAAGAAATCAGGGAAGTCTGCCGTTCAAAATGGCTTGTTCCATACACAATCTTTGAAAAGATTGACGTAAACGGCGAAAATGCAGATCCTCTATATGAATACCTTAAAAAGGAACAGCCTTTCAAAGACATTACCGGAAAAGGCGCAACAAAACTCAAGCTTGTCCTGAAGGCGGTCGACAGACACTACAAGGACAACGATGACATCAAATGGAACTTCACCAAGTTTCTGGTTGACCGTGAAGGAAATGTCGTTCAAAGGTTTGAACCTACCGAAGATTTAAATGATGTAAAAGAGGCAATCAAAGCCCTTTTATAATTCTATTTTTTTTTAAGATTTGGGGATTGGTGTTATTCCCAAAAACATTAAATGCATTGTTTTACATACTATGATTATATTGTTATTGCTCACTTTAGAAGTCCCTTGAACTCTAAATTGATTTTAAGATATATTCAAGCATATTAGGTTGTAAAAATGGAAATGGGTTATAGTGAAATAGTAATCGACGAGCATTACACCGTAAGGCTAAATGAAAATTACAATGCGATTATAAGGGATGAAAAACCCGCTTTTATCCTTAGGGGAAGCAATAAAAACATCTACAATAAGATTTTTGATTTTGAAGCAAAAGCAGATTCTATAGAAATGGAAAAGGATTTCATTTCAATCGATTTTACCATCAGCACTAAAAGGTATAAGGATTTCAATCTTGATGATTTGAAGGTCAAAATTGGTTATAGAGTCTATGACTTTTCCCATACAGGCAATGCCTGCAATCTTAAGCTAAATTATGACGACATTGACATCGGCGGCAAATCAACAGGAATATTTCTTTTCTTTGAAGATGAAAGGGGTTTAAGATTCAAGAAGAAATTCCTCTCCATGGACGGTCCCCGAGACCTTGAAGAGGAATATATGGTCTACACAAGCGAAATAAAAAATCACAACGGCCATTCCATATATATCTATGAAACCTTCAGGGGATATCTCAATCTGGTTTCAAGGGAAGTCAATAACACCGACAGGCCATTTGAGCGAAAGAAAATCGAATGGGCCTACAAGAGATACGTATATGACTGTGAGCATGGCAGGAACAAACCGTCAGTATTGCTGTATGAGAAATTCTGCGCAAAATATGAGGAAAGCGCAAGATTCGTCTTTGAAAAGCTGATTGATGACGGATGCAAGAACGTCTTTTTCGTTCTGGACAAGAAAAGCGAGTACTACAGGGACGTTCCAAGAAAATACAGGAAATTCATCTTAAACAAGAATTCGTTAAGGCATTATTATGAATTCTTCAATGCAAGAGCATTCATTGCTTCAGAAACCTTTTTCCATGCAATAGAAGTGACAAACTCAAATTCCCTAATACGCATGAGGCAGAACTGGAACGATTACTACTATTTCTTCCTTCAGCATGGTGTGTCATACGCATTCGCCCTGAAGGACAGAAGCGCATTTAAGAAAGGTTCAGGATTCACAGACAATTCCTTCATTGTCGTTTCATCCGAAAAGGAGGCCAGGCATTTTGTCGAGCAGGCTAAATTCGACAGGGCGGATTTGATTAAATCCGGAATGCCCAAATTCGACCATGCGATTCAAAACGACGATGCAGACAAAATTCTCATCATGCCTACCACAAGATTTTTCGAATATTCGACAATAATGGATGATGCTGAAAGCTCGACATACTATAACTTTTCAAAAAGAATCATTGAAAGCGTTCCCGATGAGCTTAAGGACAAGATTGTATTCATTCCTCATCCTTTGGTCAACCGCATCATGAAAAGGACAGATCTGGAAAGGTACATGTCTGAGGAAACAAAATACGACAGGCTGCTTCAGGACACCAAGCTTCTCATTACCGATTATTCATCCATTTCATTCGATGCATTCTACAGGGGATGCAATGTCGTGTTTGCATGGATGGAAAAGGACATGTGCATTGAAAGGCTTGGAATGGACCTGATGCTTGATGACGACAATTCCTTTGCCGATATAGCATATGACTATGAGACCTTGAGCGAATTGATTTTGAAAAACTACAACTCAGAGCATTCGGAGGAAAATTCCAAAAGGTTTAAGGAGATTGTCGAGTTTGACGATTCCAGAAATACCGAACGCTTTGTGGAATATATCTATGATACAAACGCATTTCCGCAAAAGGCCAAAAAGGCAGATATCGCCGATGCGGAGGTTTCAGATATTCCTGACAGGCCATATGTGAGAAAAAAACCAATTGAGCCTAATCTTAAGGTAAGCTACAACGGCAAAAAGCTCATCAGAAGCATTGACTTTGATGTGAGGTATTTAAACAACAAGTCCATTGGCACAGCATCCGTTGAAATCACCGGAAAGGGAATCTATCACGGAAAAAAGGTTGTCGATTTCAATATCAAGCAGAACATCAGAAGATGCAAGTTTGAAATCGACGGAAATGATGTGTCTGTAACATATAAGGATGAGCCTTTGGTGGAGAATGAAGACTATTCAGTTGAGGTCCTGACTGATTATGAATGCGTAGATATAAATAAGATTCGCATAGAGGGCATTGGCAAATTTGCCGGCAGAAAGAATATGCTCATTGACCTCAAATCCGAAAAATGATTTTCAATCTATAACTAAAAGAATAATAACTATTACAAATATATATAAAATTGGTGTTGAAATGTACAAGAAAATTTTACTTCCAACCGATGGATCAGGTTATGCAGACCAGGAAATTGACAGGGTAACTAAACTAATAGCTGATGATGGAGAGATAATTGTTTTATCCGTTGCTGGAAAATTAACTTCAAGCGCTTTTCAAAGTCGAAAACATATTAGGGAAGTCAATGCGGGAATGCTGAATGAGGCTAAGGGCATTGTTGCTAAAATGAAGAAAAAGTTTCCGGAAGGATATAATGTCAAGACAGTTGTAAAAACAGGCTTTCCGGCTGAAGTAATTAATGAAGTTGCCAAAAAGGAAAATGTGGAACTGATTGTTATTTCCGCATCAGGAAAAAGCGGCCTTCACAAATTCATCATTGGAAGCGTAGCTGAAAAAGTTTTAAAAACCGCAGAAATTGATGTTTTATTAGTTCATAATAATTAAATTCAAGCTAGGAGAGTGCATTGATGGAAATGGATGTTAAAAAGATAGCAATTATTGCAGTTGTTGTTATTTTAATTGTTGCCGCAGGAGCATTTGCCTTTATTTCCATGACCAAAGCCGATACAAAAATTGATATAACCTGCAATGGAACCATTAAGAATGGTGATTACATTTCAGTTGTCCTTAAGGACAATTACAGAAACGTCATTCCAGAACAGACAATTGACTTGAAGATATTGGATGATTCAGGATGGGCGCATAAATATAATGTTACTACCGATGATATGGGAAGAGGTTATATTCAGATTGCCGGTTTTGACAACGGAAACTACACTGTTCATGCAACATTCAACGGAACAATGTTTCTAAAGGAATCACACAATAATTTGGCTTTCCAAATTGACGATGGATATTCATATTATTACTGATATTCATCAATTCTTATTTTT
Source organism: Methanobrevibacter sp. (assembly GCA_030539795.1). GTDB lineage: Archaea > Methanobacteriota > Methanobacteria > Methanobacteriales > Methanobacteriaceae > Methanocatella. Next base: position 13,262 of record JAUNXN010000020.1, on the reverse strand, counting down.
TTGTGATATAATGGGATTCAAGGATAAATTCAGGAATTTGAAGGAATGCAGGATCAATTCAACTATTTATAATGAGTATTATAATTCCGGATTGGAGGATGATATCGTTTATGTCGAATCAAGAAACGGATTCGATTTCACCGGAAACATATTCAGAATTGTCGAGGAGCTTTCAACAGGAGATTATGGCAATTTCAGGATATATGTATTCGCCCATCCCCATATAAAGGATAAAATAGCTGAATACAAGAAAAACTACAATCTGAATATATATGAAGTCATTGACTCCCAGGACAGGGCCTGCGAGATTATGCATAAGGCCAGATACATATTCACGGATTCAGGAATCAGATACAAATACGTCAAAAGGCCGGGCCAGATATTCGTAAACACCTGGCATGGAACAATAATCAAGCTGATGGGAATCGACAACTCCCATGAAAGGCGCACAATGGGAATCATTCAACGGTCCCTTCTTTTTTCAGATTACCTGATATTTCCAAGCGACTATCTCAAAAACAGGCTTTTGAATTCGTTCATGCTTGAAGACATATACCCAGGAAAGATTCTTCTTGAGGGATATCCGAGAAACAGCGTCTTTCTGGATAAGGAGAAAAGCAAAGAGTTCAAAAGGAAATTCAATCTGGAAGATTTTGAGATTTTCATATATATGCCTACATTCAAGGGCTTGGTTGATGACAGAAAGGATGAAAAGCAAAGAAATGACGTGAACAGATTCCTCACAGAGATTGACGAAAGCCTAACTGACAAGCAGATTCTCTTTGCCAAGCTTCACCCTTATAATACACAGGAAATTGACTTTTCCAAATTCAGCCATATCAAGGCTTTTCCAAAGGGTTTTGAGATATATGATATCGTCAATATGGCCGACTGTCTCATTACCGATTATTCAAGCGTATTTTTTGATTTTGCAATCTGCAGAAGAAAGACAATAATATTCAATTATGATGAGGAGGAATACCTCAAAGACCGTGGATTCTATTTCCCGTTATCCGATCTTCCGTTTCCGAGAGTTCAGACAGTTCCAGATTTAATCGAAGAAATGAATTCCCCTAAAAACTATGATGATACATCATTCATTGATAAGTTCGGACAGTATGAGCGCATCGATGCGGTCAAACATATATGTGATACTGTTTTCAACGGCAATGATTCATGCAGATTTGAAACTATTGAAAATTCAAAGCCAAATATGCTTCTTTATGCCGGCGACTTTTCAAACGGCGACGCCAAAAGCAATCTGATTAAATTCATTGAAAGCATTGACTCAGACAGATTTAACATTTTCATTTCATTCTGTCCGTGGATGAAAAACGTAAAGGAAAATCCCCAGAATGTCTTTGACGATATACCTGAAAACGTTGGATTTCTACCATTCAGCTACAATCTTATGCCTACAGTAAAAGAGAAGCTTGAATACAATCAGCTGATGAAAAAATTCGACAAAAAAGACTACACTGATCTTTTAAAAAGCTTCTTCAAGAGGTCCTTCAAACTGCAGTACGGCGAACTTAAATTCGAATACATAATTGATTTCTGCCCCGAAGATGCAAATCAGGCACTTATTTTTGACAATGCCTGCGACGGGTTCCTGCTGCTTTCACACACCGGCTCCAATGTCGAAAATGTAATAGGCAAGGAAAGGGTCATTTGCGATTTTGACGGTTTACTTGATTTTTTTAATTAAAACCTAATATTTATTCAAATTTTTAATAAAATATACTCATTTTTTAATACAACTTTTAATTCAAAAATAAATACATAAATATTAAGAAAAATAGAATATATCAATGTAGAAATTATTCTACAATATAGTTATAACTATTGGTGTTTTAAAATGAATAAAAAGATAGGTTTTATTTTAGCTTTAGCAGTAATATCATTGATGATGGTATCTACTGTAAGTGCAGGTTTATTTGATTTTATGGGAGGAGACAATGCAAACGCAACTGCAAATGATGAAAACACCTTCATTGTAGGTTTCGATGCAGAATTCCCACCATATGGATACAAAGACGATAGTGGAAACTATGTTGGTTTCGACTTAGATTTAGCAAAAGAAGTTTGTGAAAGAAACAATTGGACATTTAAGGCACAACCAATTGATTGGGATGCTAAAGATGCAGAATTAGACTCCGGTTCCATTGACTGTATTTGGAACGGATTCACTATCAACGGTAGGGAAAGCGACTACTGCTGGTCTGACGCATACATTGACAACAAACAGGTTGTTGTTGTAAAATCTGATTCTGGAATTAAATCCTTAGACGACTTAGCTGGTAAAACTGTTGAAACACAAAAAGATTCATCAGCTTTAGCTGCTCTTCAAGGAGACAACAAAACTTTAGCAGACACCTTTGGAACCTTAACTGAAGTAGCTGACTATAACACCGCATTCATGGATTTAGAATCCGGTGCATGTGACGCAGTCGCTATCGATATTGGTGTTGCACAATACCAAGTATCATCCAAAGACAATCCTGATGCATATTCCATATTAAATGATTCCATTTCATCTGAACAATATGGTATTGGATTCAAACTTGGAAACGACGCTTTAAAAGACAAAGTACAAGCTACTTTAGACGAAATGTTTGAAGACGGAACTGTTGCCAAAATCGCTGAAAACTACACTGATTCTGGTGTTCCTGGATCTTTAATCACTAAATAGACTTATTAGTTAGAGGGGAGAATTAGATTTATGATTTTAAGTAATGTAATTTCACAATTGCTTGGTGGTATGGTTACCTCCATTGAAATATTCCTTCTTACATTACTCTTCTCTCTTCCTCTCGGTTTGATCATTGCCGCAGGAAGAATGAGTAATATCACACCGATCAGGTGGCTGATGAAGATTTATATTTCAATAATGAGAGGTACCCCGTTGATGCTGCAATTAATTGTAGTGTTCTTTGCTCCATATTACCTGTTCGGAATTAATCTTTCAGCTGATTATAGATTTATTGCAGTTATCATTGCATTTACAATCAACTATGCAGCTTATTTCGCTGAAATATATAGGGGTGGAATTGAAGCTATTCCTAAGGGACAATATGAAGCGGCCCAGGTTTTGGGATACGGCAGGCTTGAAACATTTTTCATAATCATATTGCCTCAGGTATTTAAAATAATTCTTCCTTCAGTAACTAATGAAGTAATTACTCTTGTAAAAGATACTTCCCTTTCATTTGTAATTGCAATCCCGGAAATGTTTACAGTGGCCAAACAAATCGCAGCGGCTGACGCATCAATTGCGGCCTTGCTTGTTGCAGGTATATTCTATTATCTGTTCAATATTCTTGTTGCATTTGCCATGGAACACTTGGAGAATAGATTAAGTTATTATGAATAGAGGGATATTATGAGTTTACTTGAAATTAAAAACCTTAAAAAAAGCTTTGGAGACAATGTTGTTCTAAAGGACATTTCACTGAATGTTGACAGAGGTGAAGTTTTATCCATCATTGGCCCTTCAGGATCAGGAAAGTCAACACTGCTCAGATGCATTACCGGTCTTGAAGAGGAAGATAGCGGTGAAATCAAGTTTGACGGGACTTTCGGTTTGGTGTTCCAGAATTTCAATCTGTTCCCTCATCATTCAGTAATGAAGAACATTGCAAATGCTCCTTTAAAAGTCCAAAAGAGAGAAAAAAACGAAGTTTATGCTCACGCCCGTGAATTGCTTAAGAAAATGGGTCTTGAAGATAAGGAAGATGCATACCCATGCGAACTGTCAGGCGGTCAGCAGCAAAGGGTTTCAATTGCAAGGGCTTTGGCAATGAATCCTGACATCCTGTTTTTTGATGAACCGACCTCAGCGCTTGACCCTGAGCTAACCGGTGAAATCCTGGCTGTCATAAAACAGCTGGCGGCAGAGCATATGACAATGGTAATCGTTACCCACGAGATGAATTTCGCTCGAAACGTGTCCGATACAATTATATTCATGGATGGCGGAGTAATTGTTGAGGAAGGCTCTCCTGATGAAGTGTTCTCATCAGACAACCAAAGAATGAAAGAGTTCTTGGGAAAATTCAATGATTAATTAATTTAATCATTTCCTACTTTTTTTTAGAAATATATTTTAATTATTATCCATATATTTTAATGTATATGGGTGATTGTTTTGAATGATGTGGATAAGCTAGTTATTTCTTTTAAATTTCCCCCTAGCGATGACGTTAGCGGAATTGTTGTAGCAAAAAGAATCATTAAGCAGGATTCGCCTGTTGATGTGCTTCAAAATGAAGTCGATGAAAGCGAATATCTGAATTTCGATATCATTGACAAGTATATAAATGAAAGGTTTGTCGTTTCAGCAGATGGAAAAAGGGATTCCCATAATCAGATTAAGGAATTTATCGACCAGAGCTTCGAATATTTGAATGAAAGGGATGTATACGCTAATATCTACAGCAGGTCATGGTATATGGCAAACCATTTTCTTGCAATGGAATACAAGTTCAAACACCCTGAAGTCTTCTGGACTGCCGAATTTTCAGACCCGGTTTCCCGAAAGATGGACGGAACAATAAGAATGCCCAAAGCCTCAATCGTTGAAAACGAGAAATATTTAAACAAGCTTAATTCAAAAATCGCCGGATTAAATAATGACTTCAAGCCGCTGGACATGCCTAATGTGTCATACTTCATTGCGGAGTATTTAACTTTAATCTTTGCCGATGAAATCATATTTACAAATCCCAACCAAAGGGAGATAATGCTTGAAATCTATGATGACGACTTCAAAAGATTCGTCATTGACAAGTCAGTGATAATGCCTCACCCGACACTTGATGACGAGTTCTATCATCTTGAAGAGCACAATATGGAATTGGATGAAAATGACGTCAATATCGCCTATTTCGGCAATATATATTACATATCAAGACATTTTGAGGCGCTCTTTTATGCATTCGACAGCCTGAATCACAAATATAAGGACAGGCTCAAGTTCCACCTATTCCTCAACAATGACCATTACTTCAAGATTCTCATAAATGACCTGGACATCAAGGAAAATATTATTTTAAGAAAGCCTTTGAGATATTTCGAATTCCTTAATGCGACCACACAGTTCGATGTCCTCCTGATAAATGATACAATAACCAAGGATTTCTATAAGATAAACCCTTATCTGCCTTCAAAGCTTTCGGATTATAAGGGCTCACACATAGACATATGGGCAATCTATGAAAACGGAAGCGTTCTTTCAACTCAGGACGTGAAATACAAGTCATCAATGACCGATTATACCCAGTCAACCCAAGTTCTGGTTGATATTTTGAAAGACAACGGCTATGATGATGAATCATACACACTTAATGATTCGGTATATGAAAACAGAATCACTCAACTCAATTTGACAATGAAAAAGGAAGTCAATGCCAAAAACAGATACAGAAGGCAAATTAAAAAATTGAAAAAGGAAAACAAGAGGCTGAAAGAGGAAAACGAAAAGATATTGTCTTCCAATAGCTGGAAGATTACAAAGCCTCTAAGAAAGCTTAGAAACAAATGACTCAAGAGCAATGACAAAAGTATCAGTTATATTAACTGCATTCAACGAAGAGAGATATATCAAAAAGGCAATCCAAAGCATTTTAGACCAAACCCTAACTGATTTTGAGCTTATCATTGTAAATGACGGCTCAACCGACAGCACTTTGGATATAATAAAGAGCTTTGACGATGAAAGGATTATATTGATAAGTCAGGAAAATGCAGGTCCCGGTGCTTCAAGAAACAGGGCGCTGAAACTTGCAAAGGGCGAGTATACCATGTATCTTGACGGCGATGACTGGTACAGTGAAGATGCATTGCAGATTGCCTATGACGAGGCAAAGTCCAAAGACACTGACTTCACCTTCTATCAGATGATCAACTATGACGATAAGACCGGAGAGGTCTATGAAAACGACTGGTTCAACCTGAACATATTCGACGAGTCATTTGAAAATACAGTCTTTAATATAAGGGAATTCAAGGGATCCATTTTTGATTTGTCCGTTGGAGTTTGCCAGAAGATATATAATACCTCTTTTTTAAAGGATATCGGCGCCGAATTTCCCGAAGGGATATTCTTTGAGGACATGCCGTTTTTCTATTACGTCCTGCTTAAGGCCGACAGGATTTCTATAATCAAGAAACATCTCTACTTTAGAAGAAAGCATGACGCATCAATAACCCATGTCGTTGACGAGAAATTCCTCGACACTGTTCCGGCAGGCCAGGAATTAATGAGAATATTTATTGAAAATGAATGGTATGATGCATACAAATTTGACCTGCTTGCCTATAAAATCAATGGCCCTCGTTTTGCTTTAAGAGACATTAAAGAAAATTATAAGATTCCACTTTATGAGTTAATTAAAAAGGACTACTGTGCAATTAAAGACAGTCAATATTATCAGGACTACCTTGATAATTTGGGTCCGGTAAAAAGGAAGTTCTTCCTGGACATAATAAAGTCAAAGGACTATGAGGATTTCAGGACCTTAAACCAGGCATAGTCCTCACCGGCATATAAGCTTATCAATATGCTTGTAAGTGAAATCAGGACAAATATTGCAAATACGCTTAAAGGCATAAATACTAAGAATATAATTAAACCGATTATCTCCAATATGATGAATAACACTTTTTTGTTTTTAAAATTGCCATAAGACAATATTCCAAGGATTACCGGAGTGAATATTATGGCTAATATATAGTATATGCAGTCAATCAAAGGTGTCATTGCAACCACATCGAAGCTGAAGAGATTAATGAACAGATACATCTCAAGAACAGTGAGGAAAAATCCCTGAACGCCGCCTGCAATGGCCTGAGCCATAGTATGCTTTTCAAGGGTCACTCTTGACCATATCAGTATAGGATACAATATGCCGAATAGCGCGCCAATAGGGCCTAATAGCAATATCAATGCACCGACCGGACCTGAAAGGCCTGTTGTGTGAACACTGATTTTCCATTTGAATGTAATCAGAAGCACAACGCCTGTGTTTATTGAATAGCATAAAAGAAGTGCAGTTAAAAAATTATCCACATTTAAGAAAAGCAATATCAGAAAGCCTATGAAATATGATATGATACCGATAATCAACGGCATGAATCTGTCCTGGCGATTGGAAATGTCGCTGTCGGTGTCGAGCTTTTTAGCCCAATACAGAATGATTGCCATAGGCAAAACAGAAGCAAAAACAAGTGATATGAGTTCAAGAACAATGAACTTGGCGAAATTGAATGAACTGTTTTCAAATGACAGCACCAGACATATTATAAAAAACAGAGGTATGCATATAATAGGAGGATTTGTGAATGTTGAAATTGTTTTTGCAATCTTTAACTTGTTCATAAGAATATTTATACAACTTTTAAATTAATAAGTATTATGAAAAGGAATATAAGACCACGCGCAATGATGTATCCGGCACCTGCAGTTGTTGCCAGTGCCTATGACAGTGACGGAAATGCTGATGCATGCACACTTGCCTTTGCTGCAATGTGCTCCCATCATCCGCCGGCAGTGATGATAGCAATAAATTCTACACTCAAAAGAAAGACACTTGCAAGCATTCTGGAAAAAGGTGAGTTTTGCATTGGATTTCCAAGCGTTGAACATGCATCCGAAGCGGACTATCTGGGAATTGAAAGCGGATACAACGTGAATAAAATAGAAAAGATTAATTTTACAACAAAAAAGGCGGAATTTGTAGACGCTCCAATAATCGATGAGTTTAAGGTATCCGTTGAGTGCCGGGTAATGGCAATCAATGAAATCGGAAGCCATACTCAGATAACCGGTGAAATTGTCAATATTCAGGCCGACAGCGATGTATTGGATGAGAAAAACAGGGTCATTTTTGAAAGGCTCGATCCTTTGGCATATGATGACGTCACCCATTCATATTTCAGGATGGGCGAAAAGATCGATGATGCCTTCAGGATGGGATTGAAATATAAGTGATGACCTTAAATTGTTGCAAATGCAATAGTTGTCAATGCAACATTTATATATGATGACATATCAATAATAATAGTATGAAATCATTAGTTGTTTATTATTCAAGAACAAATATTACAAAAAAACTGGCGGAAGATATTGCAGGCACCTTAAACTGCGATATCGAAGAGATCGTTCCTAAAGTTAACTACAGCGGAAAATTAGGATATGCACGTGGAATAAAGGATGGCGCATCAGGCAAAATCGTAGAGCTTGAAGAGACCAAATTCAATCCTGAAGACTATGATGTAGTCTACGTTGGAGCGCCTGTATGGGCTTCAAGAGCCGCAAACCCAATCATTTCATATCTGAATGAAAACGAGGGCAAGTTCAATAACGTCAAATTTTTCCTCACAGCCGGAAGCAGCGGATTCGAATCTGGATTTTCCCAAATGGAGGATGCGTCAATAAAACCGCAGAAAACATTGGCGCTGACTACAAAGGAAGTCAAAAAGTCAACATATGACCTGAAATCATTTTTGGATTAGTGGAGAAAATTTCATGTCATGTGAAGAATTCAGGGAAACTGAAGCCAGGGACATTCCCATCGGAAAGCTGATTTCAATCATTTCCAAAGGCCAGACAATTTTCATAAACCACAAACTGAACGAATTCGGAATCAATTCGACTCAGCTCTTTCTTTTATATGAGATAGATTATCAGGATGATATAAACCAGGAGCAGATAGCTTCAAGATGCACTATCAACAAGGGAGCTGTTGCAAGGTCAATCAAGAAACTGGAAGAGAAGAATCTGGTCAAAAGGGAAATTGACAGCGACAATAGGCGCCAGAACAAGGTTTTTCTCACTCCGCAGGGAAAAGATGTTTTAAACAGGAGTTCCAGCATACTCGAGAATTGGGAAAAGGAAGTATTTGACGGTGAAATAATAAACAAGGAAGAATTTCAAATAATATTAAAGGATATTGCAATTAGAATAATGGAAATAAATGAAAGGGAGGCTGAAAATGAGCAAAAAGAAGAGTAAGAATATTGAACTGATTACTGGAGATCCTAAAAAGGCAATAATAAGATTGGCCCTCCCTATGATGCTTTCCATGCTATTGATCATGCTTTACAATCTTGCAGACAGCGTATGGGTTGCAGGCCTTGGTGCCGATGCATTGGCGGCAATCGGATTCATCACACCACTCTTTATGGTGCTTGTAGGGCTTGGAAACGGTATCGGAGCCGGTGCAAACTCATTGATTGCAAGAAACATCGGCGCTAAAAACTACAAGGAAGCCAACAATTCAGCGCTGCACGGTATTCTATTGTCCATTGTGGTTTCAGTAATATTTACAATATTGATCGAGGCGTTCATGGTTCCTATCCTCCAGTTCATGGGAGCCGGCGACACTATCCAGTATGCGATGGACTACAGCTACATTATATTCGGATTCCTCTTCATTTTCGTATACTCCGGTGTTGCATCAGCAATATTCAGGTCCGAAGGGGATATGAGAAGGGCTACAATCGCAATTGCCGTAACCGCAATAATGAATATCATATTGGACCCTATATTCATTTACGTCTTGAATTTGGGAATTTCAGGTGCAGCATGGGCAACAATCATTTCAGCTACACTTTCCTGCGTTGTAATGAGCTATTGGATGTGGGGCAAAAAGGATCTATACCTTGATTTGTCATTCGAAAACTTCAATTTCTCAAAAGGCCTGATGCTTGACATTCTCCAGGTTGCAATTCCGTCAACCTTGGAAAATATCGTATTTTCAGCCCTTGCAATCATTATCAACTCAATGCTTGTATTGGCGGCAGGAACAACAGCGGTAGCGGTTTATACAGCATCAATGAGAATCGTCCAGTTGTCAATGATTCCATTGATCGGTCTTGGAACAGCCGTTCTGACAGTTGCCGGAGTGGCTTATGGTGCCCACAACTATGAAAACCTGAAGACCGCACATTCCTATTCAATCAAGGTGGGCTTTGCAATCTCAATCCTGCTTGGAGCGATAATGTTTGTGTTCTCCTCACCAATCGCTACAATGTTTTCATACACAGAAGCAAGTGCGGCATTGTCTCCGCAGATTGCCCAGGCCATATCAGTATTAAGTCTCTTTGTACTTGCAATCCCTCACGGTATGATGTCATCCATGATGTTTCAGGGTGTCGGAAAGGGAACCTACTCCCTTCTGATTACACTTCTCAGATCATTAATCCTTGAAAGTGTATTTGCATACGTCTTCTGTTTCATATTCGGATGGGGAGTGTCTGGAATCTATGCGGGAGTCGTATTCGGATGCTTTGTCGGAGGAACAGTAGGATACATCTGGGCGAAGTTCTTCATCAAGAAATTCAAGGAGATTTCAATCAGAAAATACAAACCGCACAACGACTAGTTCCTATGGAACTAGTTTTTTATACTATTTTTTACTAAATATTATTCATGGAATTCATCTTAGACAATAAAAAATATTCAATCATAAACCATGAGCTTTTCATCAATTATCTGATGGTTGACAATTACTTCAGAAACCGCTATTCCAAATATGAATATGACATCACCTTTGATTTTGTAGAGCCTATCTTAAGCAAGGATAAGGTTGAATTCGAGGACATACTGGAAGGCACAAAGCAATTGGAAGAGCTTATTGAAAAAAATCAAATCAACTTCACGCCAAGCGGCCTTAAGATAAACCAGCACCAGAACGGGAACTTCCAGATAATCTATCAGGACTTGGTTTTCAACAATCTCTATGTGGGTGAGGCCATTCCCTTTTTGATAGCCTTGACATCCCTTCTGGAGTACAAGCCAATCGTAACGCTTGACCAGATTAACGAAGAGATGGAAAATTTCGTTGCTAAGTTCCGCGAATATAATAACTATAAATAATATTGTGAATAAAATATTATTATCTAATTAATATTTTTAGGTGAAATGGAAAATGAAATGTCCTAGTTGCAATGCTGAAAATAACGATTCTGCAAAATTCTGTAAAAAATGCGGCTCACCTCTGACAAAACAGACAATGAATCATGAAACAATGATCAATTCCATCAATAAGGAAAAGGAAAGCAGTGACAATACAACCAAGTACATCATTATTGCTTTGATTATCATTGCTGTTGCTCTTGCAGGTGCTTTTGCATATATAGGATTCAACAACAATGGGGATAGTTCAAATCAGGCACAGGCAAACAATAATCAGGCGGCAAGTGTCAACAATACAACCCAAAGCCCGGCACAATCCGCACCGGCACAGACCACACAGGTCAGCTCAGCACCGTCTACCGCCAAACCGTTGACAATCTATAGCGGTTCATTCTCGACAGGCAGCAGTCTGTCAGATAAGACATACGCTAGCATTTATGTCGGTAAAGAGCACTCAGGTGAAAACGTAAAAATACAAATCAAATATTCAAGAGACGGATCAAGCCTGAACAAAGGAAATATGGTTCCAAAAACCGTAGACTCTTCCGGTTATATCAATGTCAAAAGTGCAGATGCATACAAGTATTATCCTGACTTTGCAGAAATAAATATATATGATACATCCGGCAATCTTTTGGATACCCAAAGCGTATCACTGAATCCGGATAGCGGTACTCAATACTTCTAGTTGAGTACGCTTTTTTTCTTTTTTTTAATCCCTATATGTTTCTACATTCAATTGGGGTTGCCTGTTGATGAAGCAGGTGGAGGTCTTTTTCCAGTAGCAGTTGTTGCATGTTCGGCATCCGCTGATTCCGTCACCTTCAATTTGCCAGTCTATCAAAAAGCTAGGGTCATAAACAAAAGGCCTCTGCATTGAAATGAACTCAATATTGGTCTTATTTAATATTTCATTTATCTGATTTTGGCTGTTTGCCCCACCGCCCAATATAACTGGGATACTAACATTCTTAATTATTTCGTCAGTTATCTCAATCAATGGATTTTTCTGCTTGTTTTCCTGGGTGAAATACTGCGGTGAACGTGGACGTGTAATCTGAAGGGAATCAACGCCATATTCTTCAAGAATCTTGCATATCTCTATTGTCTCTTCCACTGCCATGCCCATGTTGGTGCCGTCAAATGCGTTCAATCTGCAGTTGATGTGGAGATTGGTGGTTTCCTTGATGACCTTAATCATCTCCAATACAATTCTCAATCGGTTGAATGTGCTTCCGCCGTACTTGTCGGTTCTTGTGTTGAAATTTGGATTTATGAATCTGGCTAAAAAATAATAGTTTCCAAGACCTATCTGAATGCCGTCAAAGCCGGCATAGTCACATTTCTGAGCGGCAATAATCATGTCTGTTTGAATTTTTCGAATGTCATCGGTGGATATGTCTTCTACACGCATGTTCTGATTTGCAGGCTTGTTATACTGCACAAAACCCAATTGGGCAAAAATAGGAACGTCATATACATGTACAAGATCAGTCAAATCCTTAGCTTCACGCACAAACTGATTGTAAAGTGTAGTGTGTGAATATTTGGAAAATGCATCGCGCGGATAAAGGGATATCAACTCCGTAATGATTAATCCGACACCGCTTGCAGCAATATTTTCATATCTGTTATATATCTCTGGAGTGAAATTTCCCTGCTGCTCCCTTTCGGATTCCCATAATCCTGTTCTTACAATTCTGCTGTTGAGTCTTAAATTGCCAAATTTACAAAAATCAAATAAGTCTTTCATGATTTAATATAAGTTATTAAAATATTTAAAAATAGCCGGTTTATATCAAAAAAAATAAAAATAGTTAGGAAAGTTAATTCCTATTTAAACTTTTTATAGCCTAATGCAAAGCAAATCAATAAGATGACAATAATAATTAAAATAGCATAATTATTGTTGGATTGTGATTTTACTACTTTTTGAACATTGTCTTCATTGCTTTTATTAGCTTTTGATGAATCTGCAATTTCTGAAATGGATTCTTCAGTGATAGGGCTTACTTGATTATCTATATATTTGATATGATTAATCATGGATTTGGCAGGCATCATTGAAGCTGCTAAAACTTTAGATGTACTCTTTTCTATTGTGCCTGTTTCATTTGCTGCATCATCATCTGAATTTTCATCTTCAACTTCAGATTCCTGTGAAGCATGCTCTTTTTGCATTGAATTAGCAAATGCTGTTGTTTTAAGATAACTTGTTTTAGAGAAGAAAATTGTATCATTTTTGAAGATTTTTGCTATGTTTCCAGAAGCATTGCCCATGACATAATCATCATATTCTCCAAAATCTTCTATGTAGCCTTCTTCGTCATTCCAGTCATCATCT
>JAUNXN010000102.1 GCA_030539795.1 Methanobrevibacter sp. | reverse complement strand
AAAGTGTTTTCATTTATCATACCCTCACGGTCCAAATCATCATGAATGCTCATCAGATACTCAAGGCCCTGATTTACAGTCATGTACCTGTCCTTGTGAGCCTGAATATCAAGTAAAACTAAAGTATGCAAATCCATTTTCAGATTCTCTTCAATAGCTTCATAAGGAGATTTAGGATAAAAATTATAATCAGGGAACGGAATTGTTGTTACTTTCCCAAACTTGTAGCCCTGAAGGCCTGAAATGGCTGGAGCTGAAGACAAGATTGATGATCCGTGAATGACCTCATAATCAATCCCTTTTTTAGAGCATTGCACTAAAAAATCGCTGTGAGTGGTTGCAATCAAAGGGTCTCCTCCGGTAATCAAAGCAACATCCTGAGTTTTAGCCTCTTCTATGAATTTGGATTCCTCTTCAACCTCACCTCTAACCAAAACTTCAATTTTCTGACCTACCAACTCCTCAATGGCTTCAAAACTGGAACCGAAGAGTCTTGAAGTGAAAAATTCGGCGTAAATCTTATCGGCATTTTTTAAGCATTCCAATCCTTTTAATGATATATCCTTTTCATCAAATAAACCTAAACCCACTAAATAAAACATAGATATTATATAATATTTTAATCATAATAAACTTTATGAAATGCGTGAAAGTTCCATTAAAACAGTTGAATGATACCCGTATAGAATTAATGGAAAAAGGCCTAATGAACATGGAATATAGGATTAAAGCGGAAGATGAATTCGGATATATTCCTGTCAATGCCAATGTTGAGGGTTATGAAATAGTCTGTATGCATTTAGAATCAATGCCAAAAGTCCCTCATAATTTTTCTGAGTTGCTTGAAGATGAATTGACTCCAGATGAAATTGAAAATTTAAGAACATCATTCGACACCATCGGAGATATTGTAATACTCGAAATTCCTGATGATCTGGAAGACAAAAAGCAAATAATCGGGGATGCTGCACTTAAGTTTACTAAAAGAAAAGCAATCTATATGAAAAAAAGTGCAATAAAAGGGACAACACGTGTTCGTGACTTGGAGTTTCTGGCCGGAGAGGACGATTCCGTTACAATCCACAAGGAACACGGCTCCCGCTTGAAATTGGATGTTCGTGAAGTCTATTTCTCACCTCGCCTTGCAACAGAGCGAAAACGAGTAATGGAAACTGTGGTTGACGGAGAAAAAATACTTGACATGTTCTGTGGAATAGGTCCCTTTCCGATAGTCATTGCAAAAAACAGGAATGTTGATATCACTGCAGTAGACATTAATGAATCTGCAATTGAATATTTGAATGAAAATATCCAGTTGAATAAATTGAAAGGCAATATTGAAACCTACTGCGGAGATGTGAGGGAAGTCAGCAAATCATTTAACTCCAAATTCGATAGGATAATCATGAACCTTCCAGGACTTGCCTACACTTTCCTTGATGTCGCTTTTGATTTAATCGAAGATGGTGGAATAATAAATTATTATGAGTTTTCTGATTCATATGAACAGGGAATTAAACGTTTGGAAAGTGCGGCTAATGCTGTTGGGAAAAAAGTTGAAATCATTAACTGCCGAAAAGTAAAATCAACATCTCCCGGTGAATGGCACGTGGCCATAGATGGGAAAGTCCGCACACCCTAAATTATTTTTAAAAAAAAAAGAAGAAAATGAACTTAAATATAAGTTCATAAAAATTTCCCTTTGCCTTTAGTTATCACATAAGTGAATTTAGAATATTTTTTAGCGGATTTTGGAATTACAATTTTACCGGTATCATAACCTGAATAGTTAGGGGTGGTGACCTTTACGGTGACCTTGTGGGTTCCTGCAGAAAATGCATTAGTCTCTATAAGAACTCCAACTGCCTTGAGAGCTTTGGTATATTTAGTAACCAAATTAAAGGTTTTATATTTTTTGCCGGTGAATATTTTAATCTGCAATTTAATGCCGCTTATCAATTTTTTAGAAGATTTGTCATAGGCCCCTAAAATCAACTGCGCACAGTTTTTGAATTTATTGGATTCACCTGCAATATACAGCTTCTTGGCGTTGACTTTAATTGAAGAAGTTACGGCTTTGCAAGTGTATCCTTTATGAGATATGCTTAAGACAACTTTATGAGTTCCTTTAGCCAATGTAGACGCTTTAAAAGTAGCTACACCTTTCGAATCTGTTTTGACAGTATAGGTTTTATATTTTTTGCCTGTGTAGACTTTCAATTTGATACTGACTTTAGAAAGTGGCTTATTGTTAGATGTATCAGTCAGTTTAATTTTCCAAAGCTTGCCGCTCTTATACACTGCAGTTATCTTGGAAACTGTAATTTTTGCAACTGATTTTTTAACATTAATAGGAACATTAAGTTCATTAGGGTTAAAATTGTCATTATATAATCTTACGGCAATTGTATGCTTGCCGGGAGTCAGATATGACACTGAATATTTGGCTATGCCCATTGAATCTGTGTAGATGTAGCGTTTATTGCTTTCATCGCCATCTATCACCAATTCTATTCTAACTCCTTTAACGCCGACTCCGTCAGGTTCGTTGGTTACATTAACGATTAACTGTTTGCCTGAAGCATAATTTGTACTGATGGATGTGGCTGTGGAAAATGTGAATCCTGTAGATAAAATTGTATTGTTGCTAACATCTTCCGGATTTACATTACAATAGCTTAAAACACCGCCATAAACAGTGTTGCCGTCATCAAAGATGGATTGATAAGCAATCACATCATAAACTGCACCGCCATCATAACCCTCTTCGGCAGAATCATCACCAAAAGAGCATACTAAAACATCACAGCAGCCATTATCATTGTAAATAGAAGTACCATAGCTGGCGCTATTAGGACCTACAAGGTGAATATCCAATTCATTGTTTTCATAGCTTCCAAATATGCTATTCTGAATCCAAGCATTACCCTTGTTATATATGGCTCCACCATATGCTGCAGATCCATTTGCAAAATAAGATCCATTAACATAAAGCTCTTTATCATTATAAATTGCACCGCCTCGACCATTTGCCTCAGTTACGGCATTATTCATAAAATAACATTTATTAACATCCATATTTCCAAAATTAGCAAGAGCACCGCCCTGGTCAGTAGCTTTAAAACCATAGAAAATACAGTTTTCCAAATATAAATCTCCATAATTCTCTATTGCCGCACCTGATTGGGCAACAGCTGTGTTTTCACCGGAATATATGAACTTCAAATCATAGATTTCCACATACCCCTCATGAATACAAAAGACTGAGGATGCCTCTCCAGTATAAATGCTATGCCCATTACCGTTAATAACCACATCATCCTCAACAAAGATTACATCAAGAAAATCCTTATCATCATCATAACAATAATCCTTGGTTAAAGTTATCTGATATTTTGATTCTATCAAATCCTCCAATTGAGTATATGTTCCTGTTGATGAATCCTTTAAAATATCCTCTTCACTGCTAGCAATAACATCCCCAACATCATCACTACTAGCAATTTCCTCGATTGCACCTTCACTAATCGCTATTTCATCATTTGATGCATCGCTGATAATATCGCCAGTTGCATTTAAATCTTCTGCATTGACAGCGGAAATAGCACTTGCCAATATTATCAAAAATAGCAATGTCGTAAACAATTTCTTTTTAAACATTTTTATTAACTCCAAAAAGAATTTTCATATATATAATTTTATTATAAATTGATTATAATAAATTATTTGTAAAATATTAATGTCAAAAAGAAAAAAAAACACTTAAAATTAGTAAATTCAAAAGTCCTGAATAATGCAATATCAAACATTATTTAAAAAAAATAATTTAGAATTATTGACTAGATCGGATCAATAATTCCCTTTTCTGTGATAATTCCTGTAATCAATTCCTTTGGAGTGATGTCGAAAGCGGGGTTAATCACTTCAGTGCCTTCAGGACAGATTCTTGCACCTCCATAATATCTCACTTCATCTCCATCCCTCTCTTCAATGACTGTATCGTAAATGTTTATTTCATTATCGAAAGTGGAGTATGGCGCAGCAACATAAAATGGAATATCGTGATGTTTTGCAGCAAGCGCTACCATGAATGAACCAATCTTATTTACAACACCACCTTTTGCTATCCTATCGGCACCTATTACAACCTTGT
This sequence comes from Methanobrevibacter sp., assembly GCA_030539795.1. Taxonomy (GTDB): domain Archaea; phylum Methanobacteriota; class Methanobacteria; order Methanobacteriales; family Methanobacteriaceae; genus Methanocatella. Next base: position 771 of record JAUNXN010000102.1, on the reverse strand, counting down.
CGATTCTTCCCTGTGACATTAAAAATCCTGATGCGACATCCGGAATTAGTTTTACTGGAATGTTTTCCTGTTGCATTTCCCAAACGCTTAAGCTTGCACCCTGACCACGAGGACGGGTTTCATCACAGATTACATTAATGTTTTTTCCGGCATCGCGCGCTGCCCTGAATACGCCCAGAGCGGTTCCATAGTCAACACATGCAAGCGCTCCAGCATTGCAGTGAGTTAAAACAGTATCACCATCATCAATTATTTCAGCACCATATTTTCCAATGGCCCTGTTTGTGGCCATATCCTCTTCATACATCTTAAGTGCTTCACTTAAAGCATCTTCACTATTTAATACCCTATCAACTGCCCAAAATAGATTGACTGCAGTTGGTCTGGCGGCTTTAATTTCATTTGCGGCCTTATCCAAATCAACACCATCAATATCTGCTAAAGCCATTCCAAAAGCGGCAGATACACCAATGGCTGGAGCTCCACGCACAGTCATATTCTTGATTGCTTCAATTACGTCCTGATAATTTTCACAGTAAACATAAGTCAACTCATCAGGAAGCTTTCTTTGATCAATAAGTTTTAATTTATTATCTTCCCATTCAAGTGTTTTCATATTAACACCCAGTTAAAAAAAAGTTTAAAAATATTGAAAAGCATAATTAACGTTAGTTTCTAATTTTTTTAATGTATAAAAATACAATTAAAGGTTTTATAATTATGCTTCCCGTCTAATTTAATATCCAAAATTGGATTGATTAGAGATGTATT
>JAUNXN010000101.1 GCA_030539795.1 Methanobrevibacter sp. | reverse complement strand
GGAGTACTGAGGCAAGAGAAATCCCAGGATCGGGGTTCAAATCCCTGTGACCCCACTTTTCTTTAAAACTTTTTTTCAAAAATTTTAATTACTTTTATCTAGATATTATTTTCCATGTCAGACGTTGTTTTTATTATCGGATTTAATTATGATTCAAACTGTTACTTAATCAATGATAATGTTTTAGTGGATACCGGTGCCGGTCAAAATAAGGAATATCTATTCTCCAAATTGCGTGAAAACGGTGTTGAACCGGAGAATATCGAATTGATAGTGAACACCCACTGCCATTTTGACCATATTGGAGGCAATCATTTCTTCCCTAATGCAAAGATAGCCGTTCATAGGTTGGATGCAATATCAATTAGAAATGAGGATACTCTGGGAACTTCAATGTCCGCTTTTGACGGGGTTGACAATTCAAGAGTTGATGTGGAGCTTGAAGAAGGAGATAAAATAGGTGATTTTGAGGTAATCCATACTCCGGGCCATACTGCTGGCGGAATCTGTTTATGGGATGGCGAAAATCTTATTAGTGGAGATACCATCTTTGCTGGTGGCGGTGTTGGTAGAATGGACATCGGCGGAGATTACAACGACATGAAAAATAGCGTTGAAAGATTAACAAAATTAGATGTTGTAAATATATATCCCGGCCATGGTCCAATAGTGGAAAAAAATGGAAAAGACCATATTAAATTGTCTTATTCCTTTTTATAATTATTTAACTAACTTTTTAGATACCTTATCAAACTTGCCGCTTTTTACAAGCAGGGTAACTTTTTCCCCACGGCTGATAATATTGTCGGGTTGAGGAATTACCAGTTTTCCGTTTTGATAAGTAGCTATAATAATAAAATCTTTTGTCGGTGAGACCTCTTTAAAGCGTTTGCCGACAATTTTGTCATTGGTCAGGGTCATATCCATTATTTCGGCATCCCCTTTACCAAGAGTCATTAACTCTTCTGCTTTTGGTCTGGTTACCACTTTCATCAATTGTGCGGCAGCAGCTCTTTCAGGGCTGATTACCCTTTCAATTCCAACTTCTTTAAACGCTTCTTCGTGGTCCGGATTACTTACACGGGCGATAATGTGGGGCACATTGTATTTCCTGACTAAAATGCATGAAAGCAAGTTTGCTTCATCGCTTCCTGTTGTTGCAATGAAGTATTTTGCATCTTCGATGTTTATCTCTTCAAGCAATTTGGAACTAGTACCGTTTCCACAGATTACCAATGCATCAAGCTCTGCTGCGACCTCATTACTTAATGCTTCATCACTTTCGATAAGCGCAATATCATATCCATCATCTATTAATAAATTTGCAAGAGCAAGTCCAACACGGCCTCCTCCCATGATAATTACATAATCCATATAATCACCTTAACAATGAATAATCAATATTTATTTTTATATTTTATAAATTTATCTTTTAAAAATTTCAAAAAATGCTCTTAATGTAATCAATACTGGATATATTTCAATCCTTCCGGTCCACATATTGAACATGCTTACCACTTTAAGCACGGGGTGTAAGGCATTATTTATGATTCCAAGCTCCAAACCGTTGTTTCCCTGAAGGGACATTATGGCGAATAAACTTCTAAACGGATCATATCCAAACAAACAGAATAATGCCCATGTAAACATGATGAACATCATATAAAGGGTAATGAAGTTTCCGGATTGGGATATTGCCTTTTCGGGTATTGTATTTCCATGCAGTTTTATTGGAACGACTCTTCCTTCGGGAGACAAAACCTCCCTGATGTGCCTGTAGATTCCCTTAAAGAATGTAATCATTCTTACAAGTTTTATCGCACCTACGGTAGACCCGTTTGATCCTCCAGTCAGCATAAGGCACATTAAACAGATTATTACGAATGGCGGCCAATTGGCCATGGTTGCTGGTGACGCCACATTTGCACCTGTGGTTGTAATTGCGGACACGACAGTAAATAACAAATCCATCGGAACTATGTTGGATACATAATAAAGCATTAAGGTAACAACTGCTATTACGCAGATTATGATTTTGAATTGCAGGTCTTCAAGCAGGGACTTTCCTCTTGTCTTGATAACCTTATAGTGAACTAAAAAGCTTGTAGCTCCCAGTATCATTAGAATTATGGAAATGAAGTAGATTACATCGTCATGATAAAAGCCCATATTTGCATTCTTAATGCTCATTCCTCCGGTTGAAATGATACTTAATGTATTGCAGATGGAATCAAAAACGGGCATTCCTGCAAGCAGGTATAGGATGATTCCGGCTATTGTATAGATGGCATAGATGTCCAGTGTTCTTTTAAGTGTTGTTTTTACGCTTGGCCTTATACGCTCATCACGGGCTTCTGATTGGTACAGTTTTGATGAAACGGTTCCAGGCTTTGTCAGAACGGTAATCACCATAACAACAACTCCCAAACCTCCGACCCACTGTTCAAAGGCTCTGAAAAATAATATGCTATGAGGCAATATTTCAACATCAGCGTACATTGTCATTCCGCTGCCTGTTAGGGCGGACATGCTTTCAAAAACCGCATCGATAATCGGCATATTTGTTGCCAGGGTGAATACGATCCCGCCGATGATGCTGGCCCATAGCCATGCAAAGGATGAAAGGATCATGCCATGCTTAAGGCGTACTTTATTGCTTTTCACGTTCTCAAAATATTTTGAAAAAAAGAATCCCAGACCCATTGAAAATGCGGCCGGAAGTAAAAAACTGATAATGTCAAACTCAAAATAGATAAAATCAAATATCAGGGGGATTAAACACATTGCTCCAATCCCGATCATGATATTTCCGGAGTTTTGCGCAACAATCAGCAAATCAGTTTTATTAATATACCTCATTATTCTTATAATTTGAATAAAATTCTATATAAATTTATAAGTATTGAAAGAAAATAGTATAACTATGGACCGTAAAACACTACTCCTATTGGTAATAAGTGTCCTTATTCTTTTGGGGATGCTTTACCTAGTCGGAATTGACCAGGTTATTTCAGCTTTAAAGATGGCGAATCTCTATTTGATAGCATTGGCTGTTGGTGTTCAGGTTGCTACTTATTTTTTATACACTCTTCGTTGGCAAATTCTCAATAAGATTGCGGGCATGGATGTGAGCATTAAAAAGCTGCTTCCAATGGTTTTAGTGGGTCTTGCGGTTAACAATATAACCCCATCTGGACGTGGTGGCGGAGAGCCTGTAAGGGCATATCTCCTGTATAAGGATAATGAAAACTATACATTTGATGAAACATTCGCTGCAGTTGTTGCAGATAGGGCATTGGATACATTTCCATTTGTAGTATTGGCTGCAATTACAATAGCTTCCATGGCATTGTTTTTCAATTTTGATGCTTGGCTATTGGTTGTAATGGTTCTTGCAGTAATAGCTATTCTAATAATATTGTTCGCCCTTATCTACATGTGCATTAACCCTGGCTTTGGAAGCAAAGTCGAAGGCTGGATTGTCGGACTCGTCAGAAGATTCTATAAGAAAAACTCCGAGTCTTTAGAAAATTCAATTCATGATGCAATCGTAGGTTTTCAACATACTATGAGGGTTGTGATGTCAGATAGAAGGGGTTTGGCTTACAGTCTTATTTTGTCCTTTATAATATGGATTTCTGAAATTGTCAGGGTTTATTTAGTGTTTTTAGCTTTTGGAGCCAATGTTAATCTGATTGTTATTGGTGAAGTATTCATCGTCGCTTGCCTGGTCGGTATGATTCCTCTTCTTCCTGGAGGTTTAGGGGCAATTGACGGATTGATGATTCTTCTTTACTCAGCTGCTGGTGTTTCAGCATCAGTAAGTGCAGCGGCCACTGTCATTGAAAGGCTAATCTCATTTTGGATGGCTACAATATTGGGTATGGTTATCTTGCCGCATTACGGATCATCTGTTTTGGATAAGATTTCAGCTTCCGGTTCACCTGAAGAAATTGAGGAAGTTGTTGAAAGTGAATCAGATGATTAAATAGAAAACTTTATTTTTATTCATAATCATAAATTTTATTATCACAAAAAATTATTTTTTAAAAAAATTTTGGTGAAATCATGGAAATTAATGGCGTAGAAATTAAAGATACTTATGCAGAAGGTTTCGGAATTAAAGTAACTAGAATCTTGGTTACAGCAGCAACTGCAAAATTAGCAAAAATTGCAGCTACTGAAGCAACAGGTTACGGAACTTCTGTTATTGGATGTCCTGCAGAAGCAGGTATTGACTGTTTTGTACCAGCTGAATGTACTCCTGACGGAAGACCAGGTTATGCAATTATGATTTGTCAAGGCAGTAAAAAGGCACTTGACCATGAATTAATGGAAAGAATCGGTATGTGTGTTTTAACCGCTCCTACCGCAGCAGCATTTAACTTACTCGATGCAGAAGAAACCTTAAAAACTGGTAACAAATTAAAATTCTTCGGTGACGGATTCGAAAAAGAATGCTGCATCGACGGAAGAAAAGTTCACTCCATCCCAATCATGTCCGGTGACTTCTTAGTAGAATCAGAATTCGGATTTGCAGATGGTGTAGCTGGAGGAAACTTCTTCATTTTAGCAAAAGACCAAATTACTGGTGTTAAAGCTGCAGAATTAGCTGTTGCAGCTATTAGAAATGTTAAAGGTGTAATCACTCCATTCCCTGGAGGTATGGTTGCATCCGGTTCCAAAGTAGGATCCAACAAATACTCCAAATTCTTAAATGCATCCACTAACGAAAAAATGTGTGTAACCTTAAAAGGTGAAGTAGACTCTGACATCAGAGATGATGCTGACGGTGTATTCGAAATCGTTATTGATGGTGTAGATGAAGAATCTGTAAAAGCAGCAATGAAAGCTGGTATCGTAGCAGCTTGTTCAGTCGATGGTGTGCTTGAAATTTCAGCAGGTAACTTCGACGGTAAATTAGGTGCTTACATCATTAACTTACAAGAGTTATTCTAGAGAGTTTAACTCTCTTCTTTTTTTTTACTTTTTTTTAACTTTTAATCATATCTCGTATATTATATACTAATTTTTATAATAT
>JAUNXN010000019.1 GCA_030539795.1 Methanobrevibacter sp. | reverse complement strand
GCAGATTGTGCAGAAAGTACAGCTCTTTTGATTAAATCTGGTCTGTATACTTCATCAAAAATAGCTGGAAGTTCAATTTCTTCTTTGACTTCCCCATTAATAGAATAAACGTTAACTTTCATGATTATACCCCTTGTTTAGATTTTGTACTTATGTAATTAATTTGAGGTATATCCTCAGCTTTATTATTAGGTCTGATAGGTTGTCTTAAGATTACTAACCTTTTGGAAGGACCTGGTAAGGAACCTTTAACTAAGACGTAATCGTTTTTAACAAGACCGTATTTTACAAATCCACCATCTGGGTTGATTTGGTCAACCTCATCTGCTGATGCAATTTTTAAAATCCTTTTATTGAATTCTGTTCTTTTGTGGTATCCCATTTGACCTGCTTGAGCTACAGTCCACATGGTTCTTCTAGGGGTCCAAGGTCCGATAGAACCGACGTGTCTACCTTTACCTGCTCTTACTGCTTTACCGTATTGAATTCTGATTCCCCATCTTTTAACTACACCTTGGAATCCTTTTCCTTTTGTAGTTGCAATAGCATCAACAAATTCTCCTTCATTGAAGATTTCACTAGCTTTTACTTCATTACCTAATAATTCTAATGCAGTATTTAATTTTTCTTCAGGATTGGATCCTCCAATACCACATTCAAATATGTCTGGTTTTTTCTTAGGTACGCTAGTTACTTTTGGATTGGTGTGTACTAATACCCTAATTTCTTCTGTGTTTTCTAATGCACCTTGTATTTTTGCAATAGCTTCAGATTTATTGTACTCTTTAGGAAGAGAGATTTTCCTAGAAAGTTCTTCATCTAAATTGTCTGCAAGAACTTCGGTGATTACTTTCAATCCACGAGAAGTTTTTTCATAAGCTCTAATTCCCATTACAACGACCGGAGGTACTTCCAATACGGTAACTGGAGTGAAAACATCCATACCATTGGTTGGAGAGTTTTTATCAGTATCAGTGACTAAAGCATGAGTCATACCGACTTTATAACCTGCGAGGCCGAGTAATTTTGGTTCATCAATTTGAGGCCAAGACTTTACTCTAGGGGTTTCTTTAGCTGCTCTTTTCCTTGGACTAAAAGCAACAGACCCTTTTCTTGGCTGGTGATGTCTTACCATTTAATTTAACCTCCTAATTAATATTTTTTCCTTATTTTTTAAATCAATTTAATTTTTTTGGATTAATAGCTAATTAAATAACTATTAACGAATTTTGATAAAATTATAATAGATATAATCTCATCGAATTAATAAATAGCCATAATAAAACTTACGACTAGATAAATATCAAATTTCAATATATTCCATTGAGTTAAATCCAATTGAAGCACAATGAAGTATATATTCAATGTATAAATAATTCTGCGCTAAGTTTATTTTCAGGAGAGTCCCAAAAATATCAATGTATAAAAAGTTGAGCAAGTTATCTATTAGAGTGTAAAACTAATAAATTAAGAGAATTAAAATCTCATAAAGTTAAATAAAGAAAGTGTAGCGACAACTGCCTCTTCAGTTCTGACTGTTTCTGTTCCCTGACCCGGAATAGTGTTTATTTTAAACAGATCCCAGTTTGGATTGGAAACATCCTCTTGAATTGAAGAATAAGGGCCACCAAATAAAATAGCAATACTTTTACATTCATCTACTTTAGGTTTTAATTCATCAAAAATAGAATCAATATAATCTCCATATCTTGTAGTTTCAACAACAAGATCAGGTTTAATTAATTTTAAGCTATTTTTAAGACTCTTATTAGAGGATATTACATTATATCCCCAGTAAACGTCATCTGGTTTATCAGGTGTGACTATTACTTCTTTCTTAGCAATTTTAGTAATCTTAAAGTCAAATATTTTTTTGACTGTAAGTTGCTCTTTACAGAATGCAAGTTTATCCATACCTATATCAACAAAAGTTCCTTTCTTATTTCTTTTAACAGTGAAACCTTGTCTATAATCCCCCACGTCTGGTTGACTATTAACAGGATGATGAGGAGTCCTAAGTGGCGGGAGAATACCAACATGCTTTAATTCCGGTCTTATAGGAAATGCTTGTTTCCTCAAATATTGAGGAGTATTCATATAACTCAAAATTTCAGCAATAAATTCTCCATCCATTTCCCCTTCTTCATTTTTAGAATGGTTATCATTGTAAATAACCACATTATCTGCTTGAAAAATAGCTAAAGCTCTTCCTAAAATACCCACTTTATAAGTACGAATTTTCAGATCTTTAGACTCAGAAAGAAATGAGTTTGGAATAAATATAGATAGCTCATCTTTATACATTACCTTAAATTATATAAAATAAAGTATATAAAGATTACCCTACATTTATATAGCTATCACTAAATAGACTTACACATTTACAAAATATTATATCAATTATAATATCCGTAGCTTCTTTTTATGCTACCAACTTTTTTATACTCAGAGAATATATTAATATAAAATATAGACTATCCCCTATATAAATGTATTGTTTTTTGACCGAAAATAAGGCAAAAAATAAAATTTTTAAAAAATTAAACTTATTTTAAAATTGCTCGAATGACAATTACGTCGACAATTTGCTTTTCTTTATTATGAAAGTCATATATTTTTGGAATTGGGAATTTATATCTGAATATATGGGTTATTTCCAAATTGTTATCCTCATAAAATTTCATTAGAAACTCTTCTGTAGATGCCATGTGAAATGAATATAAAACCTGTGCATTAATCTCAACGGCTTTTTTAACGAATTTTAAGTCCTGACCCTTATCAGCTCTTCTTTGAGATCCAAAGGGGGGATTCTGAAATAGAGTATCTACGTTTAACGGTTCATTAAATTCATCGATGTCGCTGACAATGAACTCTACATTATCGAGTTTTAATTTATCTGAAACATTCCCTGCCAATCGGATTGAATCTTCATCAATATCTACACCAATTGAAGAACTTGCACCCATCAATGCAGACCCGATTGTGAAAATTCCAGTGCCGCATCCCAAATCCAGAACGTTCCTATCCTCAATATCACCAAATCCGAATGCGTTCCATATCAAATCGGATGCAATGACTGACGGAGTGGTATACTGTTCAAGTCCAACTTTGGGTTTTGGATGAGATGGAATATTCTGGAGTCTCATCTCTAAATGTTTTTTACGAGTAATTTTTTTCATCTAATCAAATAATTAATATATCATTTATTATATAATTATATTATTAATGAAAAATTACTTTGAGGTTTCAAATGTTTGAAAAAGTATTAATTGCAAATAGGGGAGAAATCGCAATAAGAGTTATGCGAGCTTGTCGTGAACTCGACATAAAAAGCGTAGCAATTTACTCTGATGCAGACAGTACTTCTCTTTACACAAATTATGCAGATGAAAGATATCCATTAGGAAATCCATCTCCAGCTAAATCTTATTTAAATATTGAAAAAATAATAGATATAGCACTTGAATCTGGTGCTGACGCTATTCACCCAGGTTATGGATTTTTAGCTGAAAATTCCAAATTTGGAGAGGAATGTGAAAAGAATGGAATTAAACTCATTGGTCCTAGTGGAGATGTAATCAATAAAATGGGAGACAAAATTACATCAAAAGCACTTATGAAAAAAGCAGGTGTTCCAGTTATTGAAGGTACTCCAGAAGGGGTTACAGATATTGAAGAAGCTAAAGAAATTGCTCGCCAAATTGGATATCCTGTAATCGTGAAAGCTTCCGCTGGTGGTGGGGGTATTGGTATGCGTGCAGTTTACGAAGAAGATGAACTTGTACGTGCAATCGAATCTACCCAATCCGTTGCTTCAACAAACTTCGGAGATTCAACCGTATTTATTGAAAAATACTTGGAAAAACCACGCCACATCGAATTCCAGCTCCTGGCTGATGAGCATGGAAACGTTATCCACGTAGGTGACAGGGAATGTTCCATTCAAAGAAGACATCAAAAACTTCTTGAGGAAGCTCCATCTCCAATCATGACTGAAGAGTTAAGAGAGGAAATGGGTGGAAGTGCCGTGAAAGCAGCCGAATATATTGGATATAAAAGTGCAGGTACCGTTGAATTCTTATATGACAATGGAGAATACTATTTCCTTGAAATGAATACTCGTATTCAAGTAGAGCACCCAATTACTGAACTTGTCACAAATACTGACTTGATTAAAGAACAAATCAGAATAGCTAATGGCGATGAATTAAGCTACGAACAAAAAGACATTAAAGTAACCGGACATGCTATTGAATGCCGTATCAATGCAGAAGACCCACTAAATGATTTTGCACCAAATCCTGGTAAAATTACCGGATATAGGTCTCCTGGAGGACCTGGTGTACGTCTAGACAGTGGAGTATACATGAATTATACCATTCCAACATTTTATGATTCAATGATTTCCAAATTGATTACATATGGAAGAAACAGAAATGACGCCATTGACAGAATGAAAAGAGCATTAAGCGAATACATCATCCTGGGAGTAAAAACAACAATTCCTTTCCATAAAGCAATTATGAGAAATCCTAACTTCATCTCCGGTGATTTGAATACTCATTTCATCGATACTTACAAAAAAGGTATTGAAGCCGAAATGGAAAATGTCATTGCTGAAGACTTAGAATATGTGAACAGATTAAAATCAACATTTATGCCTGGTAAAAAAATAGCTGCAATTTCTGCTGCTGTTGGATCTTATCAAAACTTGGCTAAAAATCAACAAATGCAAAAGAAATAAATCTGGAGTTTTATAAATGAGGGTTGAAATTGTTAATTTGTTAAAAAAAGAAGGGAAGCTTTCTAGCAAAACTATTGAGGAGATAAATCAAATAGATATTCATGATTTTTCAAGTTTAGTTCAAGAAATTGGAAAAGAAGAAACAGAATATATCAACGCATCAGAAATTTCAAAAGATTTGAATACAAAATACATTGGAAAAGAGTTATTTGTATTTAATGAAGTAAGTTCAACAAACACACTTGCAAGATTCTTATCAATGAACGGAATTGCCGATGGAAGTGTCATCATTTCTGAAAAACAAACCAATGCAAGAGGAAGGTCTGGAAAATCATGGGAATCCCCATTAGGAGGAGTATGGTTATCCATTGTATTGAATCCCCATGTGGACTATGCCAAACTTCCATTAATAACATTGGCTACAGGTGTTGCTGTTGCAAAAACTCTTGAAAAAGTAGGAGTCGAAAATCCTGAAATCAAATGGCCGAATGACATCATGATTAACGGCAAGAAAGTTTGCGGAATATTGACCGAAGCCGTAACAAAATTAAATACAATTGAGAATGTTATTATCGGAGTGGGAATTGATGCAAACTTGGATGTCGAAGATTTCCCGGAAGAATTAAGGGAAGGCACTACAACACTTCAAAATGAACTTGGAAGAAAAGGAAGCGAAAATCTTTTAATTAAAACATTTTTAGAAGAATTTGAAGAAATCAGTGAACTCTTTGACCATGAAGGATATGAAGAAATCCTAAAAGAATGGAGAAAACGCTCTTACTCAATTGGAAAAATTGTGGAAGTTAGAGAACCATTCAATAAAAACTATGATGCATACGTATTGGGCGTAAGCAGAGAAGGAGCACTGATTGTTGAAAAAATTGATGGAACCTTAGAAAAAGTAATTTCCGGAGAATGTATAATTAAGAACTAAATACAATCTCCCTACATTTTTCTTCATTTGGAATTACATCCTGTAATTCTTCAAATGAAGATACTATTTTTTTATTTAAATCATTTAAATCCAAATCAAATGCATCGCTTGTTGATAAATCAAATCTTATTGTAGCTGATGCACCAGGCATTGAAACAGGCGGAATTGTAATAATCCCATGGTCCTTTAATAAAATAAATGAAAATACGAATGCCAAATCTTTTTGAGATAAATTATGTGGGATGTCGATTTCACCGGCCAATCCTTCAGGGGAAATCATCACTCCTGTAGGAGTCTTTTCAAAATTACTGAACTTTTCAGATAATAACTCAAACAGATCATCTTTTCTAGTGAAACTCTTTATTAAATTGTCGCCATTGAAGTTTTTAATACCGTTTAACATTGCCAGCACAGCAGGAGGCTGAGCTTCAAGACCAAATTGATTTACTTTGACTTTAATCTCATCAATCAAATCTTCACGACCCGCCATAAGTCCACCTCTTGGACCAGGCATTAATTTATCAGTGCTTGTAATTGCAATGTCCGCACCTAAATCACATGCTTTAGCCTGATTGAATACGGTAGTTCTGAGTCGTGCTCCGGAAGCATCATCAACCATGACTGGAATATCCTTTTGATGAGCCATGTCAATGACCTTTTTAAACTCCTCTTCATCAATAACCTGATGATCCATTGTGGAACCAGTAATTACGACTAGTGAAGTGTTATCAGGTATTGAAAATTCATCGAAAACATCGGTTTCAGAGTAGTTTGCTCCAACTAATTTGCAGCTTCTAGGAATTGAAGGATGAGCAGGCAATTTAGCAAGATAATGAACTACATTAGTGTCTTCCTTAACAAGAGTTAAAATTGTAGCTAATATGCCTGAAGAAGTCCTGTTTAAAGGAAGAACCTTCTCACCACCCATGTGCTCTATTCCAACTTCTTGAAGAGCATCCTCAAAAATAGCTGGGCCAACATAGGTCTCTAAAAGACTAATTTCAGAAGAATCAGCAATGAATCCTCCGGATAAACCGGTCAAGTCAAATAAGGAATCCCTTCCATCACTTTCAACAATGTCTTTAATGATTGAAAGAGCATTTTCTCTTTTTTTAACTTCATCTAAAGAGTTTTCAACTATCATCTAATCAGAGTCATCCAATTCTAATTTATAATCTTCAAAGAATTCCAAAATTGATTTTAACTGTTTTTCATTAACTTCAATGTTGGTGTATTCATCTTCTTCAGGAATTCCGTAAAAATAGTCTGCAAATAAAACCTTACCTTCAGGGCTTGTTATGATTGTCAAACCATCGGTAAGCTTATCTGGATTTTTGTTTTGGAACTCCACTTCAAAAGAAATTCCTAATTTTTCTGAAAATTTCTGTTTTTCTTCAGGTTCTCTATTGGATTTTCTGATTTTGGTCATTCTTGATTTCAATTTTTTCTCTGCAAGTTCATTAATGTCAGCCATTATAAACACATCCTCTTTTTAATCTCAAAATTAACATGATGTAAAATATACTATGAAATTAAACAATATATAAGTATTACTTTTTAATGTGAAAATCAGTCATATAAACTATTGCCTTTGGAGTCCATTGCAACAATAAGTGGTCCAAAATCCTTAACTTTTAAATTCCACATTGCTTCAGGCATTCCTAAGTCTAACCAATCCACACTTTCAATTTCTTCCACTGCATCAACATATAAAGCAGCACAGCCACCAGTGGCTACCACATAAAGCGCATTATTTCTTTTTAATGCCTCTCTAACGGTATCATCCATTCCACCTTTACCTATGACAATTTTAGGCCCCATATCTAAAACATCACTTTGGTAAGGGTTCATTCTCATGGAGGTGGTAGGTCCGATAGCCACCATCTCATAACCCTCTTCATTTTTACTTATAATCGGTCCTGCATGAAAAAGGGCGGCGCCTGAAATGTCTAAAGGAGCGCCTCTTTCAAGAAGTCTTTTGTGAGCCTGATCTCTTGCAGTTAAAATATTGCCTGTTAAGTAAACTACATCCCCTGCAGTTAACTCATCTAAATTTTCGTCTTTAATCGGAACGTTTAATTTTTTCTCCATTTATTCACCTTAAACTAATGGTATATTTATAAAAAAAATATGACTATGAATATATAAAATTTTTAGATTTAATAAACTTAATGGCTAAAAATAATATGGAAAAAATATGTCAATCAAGGTTTATAACCTAAACCCTGATTTTATGGGTGATTTTTTCCAAATCCTAAAGAAAATGAAAATATTATAACTTAAACTCAACATATATTATGCATTAAGCAAGAATCCACCAGATTCTACAGCTTAGAGGACAAAACCAACTATTTTTAATAGGAATTTCATCCAATATGGTTTAATGAAGAAACAAAAACAGTCTCTTCATTTAACAACCTTAATTTTTGCAGTTAATGTGGTAGTTCCATAATATTTGGTGCTTTTGAAACCCACTTTAACAGTATATTTTTTGCCCGCTTTCAAATTTATTTTTAATTTGGCTTGCCCTTTGCTATTAGTTGTCCGAGTATATGTTTTACCCTTAATTTTAAATGTAACCTTGACATTTTTTATTGCCTTTTTATTTGCACCTTTAAAAGTTACAATAAAGTTTCCTTTTTTGCGTATTTTTAACTTTGAAGCTTTTATAGTTGGTTTTACTATATTGACTTTTATGGATTTGGAAGATCCGATATAGTTTTTTCCATTAAAGGTAATTTTGGCAGTGTATTTTTTAGGCTTATTTTTTATAGCCAATTTTGCAATTCCGTTTTTATCCGTTTTAATGTTGTATGTGTTTCCTCCCAAACTAACGGTCAATTGTCCATTTGAAATTGGAACATTGTTTTCCTTAACTAGTTTTACAACTAATTGGCTGCTGCCTCCATAATACTTTTCAAAGTCACTGACAATGATTTTAGTTTCCCTTAACTGAAAATTATCAATTTTTAATATTTGACTATTTATTTTTGCATAAACTGCATTAGCATTACTTTGCGGATTAAAATCAAATGTTGCAACGCCATTGACTAGTTTTTTTGTAGCTAAAGTGCCTGCATTGGTATAAAAAGTCACATCAAGCGGAAGGTCAAATTCTTCATCATATTCATAGATTTCTTTTGTTTCATTGTCAAAATAATGTTTTAGGCTAACAGTTAATTGATTAATTTCATTTCTATAGATTACATCATTATTTGAAGTGAATGTCATGACTAGCCATCTGGAAGCGTTTATTTTTTCAGGATGTTTTTCAGCATCGTGAGGTGAATAATAATAAGGGTTTATTTCATTCTGTCCCCACCAGCAGTATTGTACAGTCGCATTATTATCTAAAGCAATATCTCCATAAAGGCTATTTAACCTTATATAGTTATTTAAAAGCGCACAGTTTTGCATGTAAAGCTCTGTGTCATTGAAATTATTAGATACGGCACCGTGATAACCTGCATGATTTTTTTCAAAAATGGTATTGTATACTTCGGTTAGGACGTGATGTCCGCTTGGAGGCGCAAGAATTGCCCCTGCATAATATTTAACGTCATTATACCCAAAGTAACTGTTGTTGATTAACATATAATTATGATTGCTTATAGCACCAGCAGTGTAATTTGTGGATAATCTTTCAAATCTGCAATTGTTTACTGTTGCATTTCCAAGGCTCAATAACGCTGCAGCAGAATATGGGCTGAAACATTTGTAAAAATAACATCCGTCCAAATCCAATTTTCCTCCTGCGGCAATGCAGGCACCAACACCCCATTGTGAAGTCAAAACATTTTCAGTGAAATTAGAGTTTTTAATGGATGTTGTTCCCAGAGTATACAAAACTCCACCATAATCGCATGCGCTATTGTTTATAAAACATGAACTGTCAATATTCAAAGATCCAAAATTATTGTATATGACTCCGCCATTTTCAGATGCTGCGGAATTTTTCAAAATACAATTGTTAATATTTATTTCACCACCGTTACTGTAGATTAATCCCCCATTTCCTTCAGAGTAACCATTAATCAAAGTAATATTGATTAAAGTTAATCTGCCAGTTGGAGTTACATTAAACAGCCTTCCACAGGATCCTGCATCGAGTAAGGTGTTTTGTTTAGACTTTCCAATGATGGTGATTGACTTGTCAAGTGTAATATTTCTATTGTGCTCTCCAGCATACGCTCCGTCATTTAAATAAATTGTTGAGTCACTTTCACTATTATTGATGGCGCATTCCAAACTTTGAAACGGATTTTGTGAACTTCCATCCCCCATCTCATCACTTGCATCGGGAGATACATGGATTTCAGATAGTTGTTCAAAACCTGAATCGCCGATAATTTCACTGCTGTTTGAATCGCAGCCCACAGCATTAACGCATGATATTGTACTTATAATCGATAAAATGATTAAAAACAGTACCAATCGTTTAGTTTTCTTATTTTTTATTATACGCTTTACCCCCTATATCGTTATAAAATATATTATTATCTTAACTAAATTATATTTATTTAAATTATTATTAAATAAATATTTTTATTTCAGATTAAAATGATACTATTAAATTAAGTTTAATGCAATATTTATTTTGTTAAATTTTATATTAATCTTTTAATTTCAGTTTTCGTATTTTCATTGAAAGTATATTTTTACAGTTTGAATTTCAATTATAAAATCAATTTAGATGCGAAAATTAAATGTCTATGAAAATTAAAAAAAAAGTATTATTAAATAGTCTTTTGACTAAATTTTATATTATTAGCAAACCAATGCAGGATTACTGAAATGCATAATTTCATTTTGATAAGTTTAATATATTTGTTTTGACTAAATTTTATATGAGCATTAAAGAAAAAATAGTGGGAAAATTATATGTCAAGTATGAGTAGCGTTGCAGGACTGTCAAAATATATAAAAACCCTGCCAAAAACTGAATATTCAATTATAGGAATGGTTATTTTAAGCTTTTTAATCGGAAGTACCTGTTACTTAATCGATTTAACTCCAAATGCCGGAATCATCGAAGACTTCTTCGCAGGCGGTTTGTTTGGAATAACTGTTTTTGGATTTTCATCCATTATGAGCGGTGCCTTAAATCAGCAGGTAATCAGTACACTTCACGGAATAAACCTGAAAATCAAACATTCCATGTTTTTATCAGTTCTTTCAATGACCATACTCGGCATTATCGTCATTATAGGATGCGTAATTTCACAGATATTTAAAACAGACATATTTTTAAATTCCATGCTGTTCGGATGCGTCATAATATACGGATTCAATACATTGGTATTTTGGGCAACATCCAAAGTCCGATTCTCTGTAGCGGCAATAACCGGTTTGATTCAACCCCTACTTATTTTAGCCATGTATACATTAATTACATTTTTATTTGTTGATGCCAGTTTCATGGGACCTGCAATCATACAAATCACAATTAAAGCAATAGTTGCTGCTGTGATATTCGTTATGGCAATCTATGCCTTTATCAAAGTTATTGCATCCCCATTCAAGAAAAACCTGGGAATTGGGGTGCTAGATTTATTAAGCTTATTTATTGCTCACATGAATGAAGGATCAAATTCCCTTGAAGGGCTATTCGAGAATATGAGCGAAGCAATCGACACTATCGTTACCTTTATCAGCTTTAAAACTGAAGAGGGCATTAAAGCATTGTTCATATCCCCTTCAGTCCATCCGGGACCTTTAGGTGATTTGGGCGGATCCAACATGCCTACACTTCTAGCAAACAAGTTTGACCACTTTACCATGGTCGCACATGGTCCTTCAACACATGATTTCAACCCTATTGCAGTTTCTGAAATTGATAAAGTTGAAGCCTCCATCAGAAGAGGATTGGAAAAAGTCGAATATTCCCCAGATGCAAGTAAATTTGTAAGATACAACTCAGAAAAAGCTAATATCGGAGTCCAATTCTTTAATGAAGGAATGGTACTTCTATCAACATTTGCACCGGAAGCTGTGGATGACATCGAATTTGGTGTTGGACTTTCAATGATGGCTCAGAGCAGAAGCCGCTGCAATGTTAAAGATTCCGTGATTGTTGACTGCCATAATTCCTTCACTCCAGAAAGTGGAGAGGTTCTGCCAGGAAATGCAGAAGTATTCCAATTAATAGAGGTTATTGATACAATTGACCCTCATCAGCAGAAATATGACATTAAAATAGGATGTTATGAAGATACAATGGGATCTCTAGACAAGCATGAAGGAATCGGAGAAAGCGGTATAAAAACAATGATTATAGAAGTGGACAACCAAAGAACAGCTTATGTGCTATTCGATTCAAACAATATGGAAATCGGTTTTAGACAAGAAATCATTGATGCCGTAAGCGATTTGGAAATAGATGAAATTGAAGTAATGACCACTGATACTCATACCGTTAATACTCTTTCCAGAGGATACAATCCTATAGGCGTAGCTAAAAGACCAGAAATCATAGAATATGTTAGATTAAGTATTCAGGAAGCAATAGAAGATTTAGAAAAAGTAGAAGTTGGAACTGGAACCGAAAAAATTAAGAATCTTAATACTTTTGGACCAAAGAACTCAACAGAACTGATTTCAACAATAAGCTCTGTTGTAGCGGTCAGTAAAATTATAGCTCCAGTCTTATTAATCACTGCATTATTGATAGTATTTGCATGGATATTCTTTGGGGGATTATAAATACATTACAAATAATGTGTATGCAATAACCCAGGTAAAGTAGAACGGTGAAATTCCGTCCCATAACCATTGGGAAAATCCGGAAATTTCGTCTCCAGCAATTTTTTGTGCAAATTGACCAACAAAATATAAGATTATTACTGCAACAAAGAATGCAAACATATCATTTTTGAATCCGAACCAGCCAAGACTTAAGCCAGTGGATAAAAGTGCTGCAAAAAGGCCTGCAACAATATGAATACTTGTAACTTTAACAGTTGTGTCCATTGATATCCTCCATAAAATTAAATATATTAATATAATTTTAGTTAGTTATAATATATTAAAGTATTGATTAAAAAGGTGTAAATAATGAAATCAATGTCTAACGTAGACATATATACAATAAGTGATGAATTGAATAAATTGCTAAGTGGTGCTAGAGTTGATAAATCATTCCAACCAACCAATGACATAGTGGTTGTTAGATTTCACGTTCCTGGAACCGGAAGAATAGATTTGGTAATGCAATGCGGCTCCAGAATACATACCAGCCAGTACCCTCTTGATAATCCAACCATACCTCCGTCATTTCCAATGCTTTTAAGAAAAAGGATTAAAGGAGCTCACGTTGAAAGCATAAAACAGCATAATTTTGATCGTGTAGTTGAAATCAGAGTTAAAAAAGATCAGTATTATACAATAATTGTCGAACTGTTTGATAAAGGAAACATAATTCTTTTGGATGATGAAAACAATATCATCCAACCTCTCAAAAGAAAACAGTTGAGCAGCAGGGACATAAGCTCAAAAAGAGAATATTTATTCCCTGAAGAAAGGGGAATAAATCCAATCACCATTACTGAAGAAGAACTGAAGGACTTATTTAGAAATGGGGAAAGTGACGTTGTAAGAACAATCGCTATGAACGGGTTTGGAAGCCTTTATTCAGAAGAAATTGTTAAAAGAGCAAATGAAAAGGTAGAGCTTGAAAAGACAACACCTACCGCCGAGCTGACTGATGAGCAGATCAGCGCAATCTACAATGCTTTGAGAAATCTGTTCAATGACTTGAAAGAGGGTTCCATTAAACCGCAGATAGTGAAAAAAGACCAAAAGGAAGATGTCGTACCATTGGACCTTGTCAAATATGAAGATTTTGAAAAAACCTATTATTCCAATTTCAATGAGGCGTGTGATGAATTCTATTCCAAAAAAGTCAACACCAGCATTAAAGATGTGAAGGAGGCAGCTTGGAATAAAAAAGTAAACAAGTTTGAAAAAAGGTTATCTTTACAACAAGAAACCCTCGATAATTTTGCAAAGACCATCGAAGACAGTCAACATAAAGGAGAGATAATTTATTCTAATTACCCTACCATCGAAAACATCATAAATGTTGTAAACTCAGCAAGAGGTAAAGACTACTCTTTTAAAGAAATTGGAAAAATCTTGAAAAAAGCCAAACAGGACGGCATGGCCGAAGCCCAAATCTATGAATCAATAGACAAGATGGGCGTTTTAACTTTGGATATAGATGATACAAAAATAATCATAGATCCGAAACTAACAATCCCCGAAAATGCTGAAGTCTATTATGAAAAGGCTAAAAAAGCTAAACGAAAAACCAAAGGTGCCCTAATAGCTATTGAAAATACTAAAAAGCAATTAGAGGACATAAAATCTAAAAAAGATATAGCCATGGAACATATTGCAGTACCTAAGAAAAGAATTAAGAAGGACTTGAAATGGTATGAAAAGTTAAGATGGTTTATAAGCTCTGAGAATGTTTTGGTTGTCGGCGGAAGAGATGCGAACAGTAATGAGAATGTTGTAAAGAAATATCTGGAACCAAATGACATTTACCTGCATGCGGATATACACGGTGCAAGCTCCACTGCCATAAAATTGAATGGTGCCAAATTAAATGACACAATCCTCAAGGAATCAGGAGAGTTTGCAGCTTCCTTTTCATCTGCTTGGTCGAAAGGCTTCACAACTCAAGACGTATTCTGGGTACATCCGGACCAAGTTTCAAAAACACCTGAAGCAGGCGAATTCCTAGCGAAAGGTTCATTCGTTATAAGAGGTCACAGAAATTATATCAGAGGCGCAAGAGTGAAATTGGCTGTTGGAATTGTTGACTATGAAGGAAAAAGAATAATGGCAGGACCAATTGAAGCTCTTGAAGCTCACTGTGAAAATTATGTCGTATTGAAACCTGGTTTTACAAAAAAAGAGGCAATAGCTAAAAAAATACTTCATAAGATCAATGAAGATGATTTGTTAACACTTGATGACATTATAAGGGTGCTTCCTTCAGGAAAATGCGATATCGATGAGGAATATCATCAAAGAAAAAAATATGAAAAGAATTAATCCTGATAATCTTCAGGATTAAATTTGAAATATTCGTCAGGATTCATGACCACAACATCAATGTTAGGGTTGAACTGACTTACAAAATTAGCGAAAATTGCCGGGTCCTGTTCTATAGGTGGGAATGTATTGTAATGCATTGGAACGACAACTTTTGGGTTCATCCACATGGTAGCCAAAGCGGCTTCGAAAGGACCCATTGTAAATTTATCTCCAATCGGCACTAAAACAACATCCGGTTTATATATGGAACCGATAATGTCCTTCATATCACCAAATAAACCAGTATCACCAGCATGGAAAACCTTAGTTCCATCTTCAAAGGTTATTAAAAAGCTTGCAGCAGTTCCGCCAGGAACAGGGTCTTCAACCATGTCAATATCTGAAGAATGTTTTGCTTCAAGCATTGTAAATTTAATGTTTCTAAAGATGAAAGAACCGCCAATGTTAACACTAATGTTCCTAATTCCTTGTTTAGCTAAAAAGAGTGAAATTTCGTGGATACATGCAATAGGAGCATTAGTACTATTGGATATTTCTAAAGCATCACCGAAATGGTCAGAATGACCATGAGTGAGCAAAATAATATCTGGATTCAATTCTTCCACAGGAACTTGACAGGCAGGGTTATTGCTAATGAACGGATCGATTAAGATTTTAACATTATCATCGCTGATTATTTCAAATGCTGAATGACCCAACCATCTTATTTCCATTAGGCTGTTCCCCCAACAGTGCCCATAAGAATATTTTCATCTAAATTTGATGCAATGTCCCAAGTTCTCTCAAAGTCAGCCCTGATGTTTGAAATGGAAGTTCTGTCTTCATATACTGCTCCATATTCCATATCATTTTGGCCTTCTGAGATAATCATAGCATGGGAATCATCAGTAATCAAGTTAACTGTATGAACTTTAGGAACGGTCTTAATGTGAACTCCCTGTTTTAAAAGAGAAGAAATTAAAAACATGTAGGACATGTCTGAAACGTCAAATTCATCAATGATTACCCTTGAATAGATTGTTGGAACATGAGACAGGAACCTGTCTGACAAGTCATTTAATGAAGGAATTTCCAGCATGATTTCCTTATTAACATTAATTGCTAACTGATCAAATGCTTCTTGTGAAGTTAAAACACCACCATCACAAATAACATAGCTGTTAAGTGATTTTGGCACTGGCAATCTTTCAGGATGATTAACATCGATTTGAATATCCCTTTGAGGTACTTCAGGAGCTAAAGATGGAGCCGGAATAACCTCTTCAACAGGAGCAGGTTCTTCCATTAAAGCGTTTTTAATTTGATTAGTCTTATCATCTTCAACAACAAATTGTGGAATTTCCTCTTTGAAATATTTGGCTTCACGTTTTTTAGGAGCCCTTGTTACCTTTAATGGTCTGCTATAATTAGGAGTGAAAACTAACTGTTTATCAAAATCAACTTCTGGCTCTTCCCTTTGAACGACATTTAAAACAGCTTTTGATTCTTGGTCGAATGAATCTTCATAATATTCGCCAGGAGTTGAATCTGGATAATCTTCAATAACTAAATCTTCATAAGCCACATCATCATAATCATTATAATCTCTGCGAACTTTTAAAGGCATGTCATTTTTAGGAGCATTCCTTTCAAAACCGCCTAATGATGATGCATTAATCTCTTTGGATTCTAAAAATTCTTTAATTTTGTTAGTAGTCCTATCCGCATTACTATCAACAAAATAACTAACAATCATTATGATACCAACGATTGAAATTATCAAACCTACTACTAATAAAATATCAATTAAATTATACACACTTGTCTCATACGCAATGAGAACACCAATTACAAATAAAATAAAACCTGAAACTAATTTTATTGTATTTCCCACGATTTCACCCTTATCAATTTTTAATCACTCTATCATTTAACTATTATATAATTTCTAACTCCCCATTTATAAACCTAATGGAAAAAAACACGAAAATTAGATAGAAAAAACAAAAATGTAATACTTTTTTATAAAATAGTAATATTAATATAGTAAAAAAATTTAATTTAATAAGTGGTGAGTAACATGAAAAATATGAAAAAATTCATCAACGACAATTCTGGACAAGGGGCTGCCGAATACATCTTACTCTTCGGAGGAGTATTGGTAATTGCACTATTAGCTCTAACCATATACAGATCCTATATGGAAACAAGTGATGTCAGCTTAAAGGCAAAAGATGACATAATAGACGTCAGAAATACAATACTTGACAACAGGACCCATGTTTAGAAGAAAACTTGACAACAAAGGACAAGGAAGTGCAGAATTAATTCTGATAATTGGAGGATTAATTGTTATAGTACTCCTTGTAGGAAGTTATATTTCAAATATAACTCAAAAAACACAGACAAATATGCATAATCTAATAAAAACAGAAAGAGATTTTATAATAAATAAAATATGAAAATGGAGAGTTAAACTCTCTATTTTCCAGCTAACAAATTGTTTAAAATTTCATTCCAGGATTCAGAATTAATATTGGTCAATTTCATACCAGTTCTTGTTAAAACTCTAATATCCTGTGGACATGCTGTAACACAAGCACCACATAAATTACAGAAGTCTAAATTGGTCACTGATTTTCCATCAACAATTGAAACAGCATTACAAGGACATACATCTAAACAAGCATGACATGAGTCGCCTTTACAGATTTTATCATCTGCTTCATTTTCAACTAATTCTAATTTACCTTCAAATGGTTTAGTAACTGTAATTGCATCAACTGGACAAATTTCAGAACACCATGAACAGTTTACACATGAATCTTCTAGAATAATTGTTTCTCCAGTGATTTCAGGAACTTCAATTTCTTCCCTTAACATACAAGTGGAACAAATTTGCTTAATTGCATCTTCAGGACATACTCTTTTACATACGCCACAGAAAATACATTTGGAAAGATCCACTTCGATTGAATTATTCAATACATCAACAGAAGATGTAGGAATATTCTTTATATCAATAGCTCCAGCAGGACACATGTCAGCACAGAAAGAACAATAAATACATTTTTCTTTATTTATTTCAATTTCTCCTCTAACGAGATCTGCTGGGTCAGGAAGATGTCTTTCGAACAAAATAGAATCCCTTGGACAGATTTCATTACATCTGCCGCAGTACATGCAATCCTCATCATCAACTTGGGATTCTGTTTCCCATTTAGGATAATTGCCCATATCTTTAATGTTTTCACCATCAATTGACAATGATAATGAATCAAACGGACAAGCAACTGAACATAATCCGCAGAATACACATGAGTCCTGATTAACAGAAATCAAATCCATTTCAATTAAACCACGTGCAATAGGAACAAGCGGCCCTAATCTTAAGGAAGAAGTTGGACAAACATCTGTACAGATTCCACATCCAACACATTTCTTATCATTATAAGACAATTTACGATGTTCTTCACCGTCTCTCTCTATATTAAACATCGTATTACCTCATACTTTTGAAATAGCTTGATTTGGACAATTTTGGATACAAAGATCACAATCATCACAATTTTCAGGGACAATAGACACATCCCCATTTTCTTCAATAATTGCACCTTGTTCACAAAGCTTGATACATAAGCCTTGTACCGGGCAATTATCGATATGACCACATTTATCTGGATCAATTTTTACTGCCATATAACCACCTCATTAAATACATAAAAAAAAAATATTTTTTATGTAAGTTAATATTTATCGAAATGCATAAATAAACATATAGATTATTTTTTCCGATTTTCGATGATATTCCCACTTTGATTAATTTCGCCTCGCCTAATTCGTGTTGAGGATATGGGATTACCATCATATGCCAACACAAAACTAACAACGACAATATCAAGAGGTTTCATACCTTTTGAAACCCTAATCTCATTTATCTCAACCGCTGTAGGTTCAGTCTCCTCACTAACAACAATAGCATCAAAATCAGCATCATAAATTGTAGTTCCATAAGGATCATTCAATGGAATAACAACAAAATTTGTTTTATCTGAAAAAAAGGACTTGAGATTACCCATTCTCTCCTTACAGGAATCAATATCCCCTTTCAATCCTCCAAAAGCATCTGAAGTTACACCAATCTCAATACAATCCCCTATCTCAAATGCGGTTGATAATAGTTTCTTATGCCCATCATGAAACTTATCGAAAGTTCCGCCAACAGCCACTTTTTTATATTTCTTAGAAATCATAATACTGTCCCTAGTTTGTTAATTAAATATTTATGAAAACTATTATAAATTGTTAGCTATTTAATTGGGGACATCTAAAAAAAGAGTTAAAATAAAAAAAAATTAATTCCTATAAACATATTCCTTGCAAATATGATTAT
>JAUNXN010000100.1 GCA_030539795.1 Methanobrevibacter sp. | reverse complement strand
AAGGTGTATTTTAATGAATGGTATTTATTATTATTTGATAGCTTTTGCTGTCATCTGGATATTGGTCGGAATTTTCCATGAAAAATTGTCAGATTATGGAGTCGAGCTGAATTTCCCGGTTATAATGTGGAAGACCCAAAGGCTTCGCGGACTGATATCTAGAATTTCTAATTTTTCACCAACATTCTGGCGATGGTTCATGAATGTTGGAATTGTTGTGGCATATGCCGCTATGATTTTTATCACATGGACATTGATTTCATCAATTCCATCGGTTTTTGATACTCCCGCAGTTTCAATTGTAATTCCGGGTGTTGAAATGCCGGGCTCATCAATATATATTCCATTTTTCTATGGTCTGATAGCTTTGGCTACTGTTCTGATTGTTCATGAATTTTCACATGGTATACAGGCCGTTGGCGAAAAGATATCAATCAAATCAATCGGATTGTTATTGTTCATTATTCTTCCGGGGGCATTCGTCGAGCCTGATGAGGAAGAACTGAAAAATGCTAAAAGGTCTTCAAGGCTGAGAGTTTATGCGGCTGGTTCGATTGCCAACATCTCATTGGCCGTCATTGCGTTACTGATTGTCTCACTGGTATCTGCCGGAATTCCGCATTATTTTGCTGAAGATGGGATTGCTATTGATAGAATCGTTTCGGATTCACCTTCAGACGGAATTCTAAAAGAGGGAATGGTTTTAAAGGCTATTGATAATCAAAAAATCAATGATTCCGAATCCTACGCTAATGCCGTAAGTTCATTTAAGCCGGGAGACAATGTAACGGTAACGACAGATCAGGGAACTTATACGTTGACTTTAGATAAGAATCCAAACAATGAATCTAGAGGATTTTTCGGAATTCAGGCTAATAAACATTTTGAATTAATAGATGAGAGTTTAGGGCCAATTCCTTGGGTACTGTTTGAATTGGGCGAGCTATTCGAGTGGGTATTCATGTTGAACTTAGGTATAGGTTTGTTCAATCTGCTTCCGCTCAAGCCATTGGACGGCGGATACATGCTTGAAATATTGTTGAGCTATAAGTTATCTGAAGAGCACTATAAGCCGATTGTTAATTCAATTTCAGCTATTATGGCAATGATTATCGTATTCAGTCTTGTTGCCAGTTTTATCTAGTTTTAAAAATTTAAAAATACTTAAAATAGCAATTTCGGGG
This sequence comes from Methanobrevibacter sp., assembly GCA_030539795.1. Classification (GTDB taxonomy): domain Archaea; phylum Methanobacteriota; class Methanobacteria; order Methanobacteriales; family Methanobacteriaceae; genus Methanocatella. The sequence goes on along the minus strand of JAUNXN010000100.1, from coordinate 3,948 downwards.
ATTGTTTGATGATAGTGATTATAATCAGAAATACTATTCTGCACTTTATAAAACTTTAAATAAAGAAATCTATAAAAATCTTAACAAAGAGAAAATTAATAATTGCACTGTTTTTTCATTGAGATAACATGAGTCTAAAAGAAATTTATTCAAAAGCGAAAAATGGAGAGGATTCTTTAAACAGCAAGAATTCAAATCCGAAAGAAGTTTTTTTAAAGGAAAAGGAAAGCTGTGAAGGTCCGTTTTATCATATCATGGGGAATATAAATGATTCCGCATTGATTGAAATTGATAATCTGTTTGCCGTTGCAGATAACTTAAGCATCAAAAATGCTAATATGCATAAGAAAATCCTTTTGGCACTGTCTATTCTTGGACCACTTATTTCTGTTGTGTTTTTCCTTTATTTTGAGGGTGAAATACATGGAATGATTCTTCTGTGTACAATCCTGATTGGAATACTATACCTTATTCATAGGCAGTCCAATAGGCTGGATTGCCATAGGAAGTATTTGGAGTATCGGGTATTGGCGGAAACGCTTCGTGCCCAGTTTTTCCTTTCCATCAAAGGCTCAAAAGTGCAGGTTGCAGAAATCATGCCATGGTTCATCAAGCAGGGCATCCCGTGGATTGGAGAAATCCTGAAGACATTGCCTTTGGATGAAGTGAAGGAAACTAAGGACATCATATACTTTTGGGTTTTTGACCAGAAGGCATATCATGAAGGGGCTCTTCTTAAGGCTGAAGCCAAAAGGGAAAGGCAGAAAAAGATTACAAAAATGGCAATATATCTTACGGTTTCGGCTTATATAATCGGATTGATATTTGAAACCATCATGTATGTCCATTCGCCTGACGTAGAGGCTCATCTGATCCGATTGGGATTGAAAATCATTATCGGATTCATGTCCGTAAGCACAATATTTCTTGAAAGCTACTACGGCAAAATGTCCCTGTCCGAGACAATCAACGACCACAAAAGAATGATTGCTTTATATACGAAAATAGGAAAGGACATTCTAAAAAAGGGTGAAACAGAAGAAATCCTTCTATATTTGGCAAATCAGTTTTTAATTGAGAACAGTACCTGGTATGCTTATCAAAGCAAAAATAAGGCGGAACTGGTCTTTTAAAAATAAAAAAAGAGTGAAAGAATAAAAATTCTTTCTATAATTCTTTACAAGCTTGAGCTAATTTTTTACCTAACTCGTAACTTGCTTCTTCTTCATCAGCGGTTGGCACGAAAGTAATTTCCTGTGACTCAATTACATCGAATCCGCAGTTGTTCAATTCTTCAGCAAGCATGGCTGGTGTTCCACCTTTTCCACCCATGGAACCGAAGGTAACTGCTTTTCTTACAATGCCGGTTCTGTTGAATAATAATCCTTTCAAGTAGTACATGATGTCTCCGATACTTGGGTATGGCACATCGTTGATGGTAGGATCTCCAACAGCAATTCCTTTACTGGTCAAGATGCTTTTAACTATTTCTGATCTTTCGTCTTCGTGCAAGAAGAAGATTTCTACATCATAACCTTCAGACATTGCACCTTCTGCAATTTCGTGAGCCATTTGTTGGGTTGAGTAGTGCATGGTATCGTAGATGATAGTGATTTTGTCTTCGCATACGCCGGTAGCCCAGTTTTGGTAAGCTCCGATTACTTGCATTGGGTCAGTCCAGATTTGACCGTGGGATGGTGCAATCATCTTGATTGAGTCGAGCAAGCCTAATTCAACTACTTCGTTTAATTTTTTGAGAACTAGTTTTGAAAGTGGGGTAATTAAGTTTGCGTAGAATTTTTGTGCCGCATCCATTAAGACGTATTCAGGGATTTCATCTGAGAATCTTTGGGTGAAGCATAAGTGTTGACCGAATGCGTCGTTAGGGAATAAAATACCGGTTTCATCTGCAAGCAGGGTAAACATGCTGTCAGGCCAGTGTAAAAGGAATGCATCCAAGAATGCTAATGTTCTTCCGCCAACGTCCAATGAGTCTCCAGTTCCTACAGTAATGAATTCTGCGCCTTCGAGTGCAGGGTAGTGTTTCAAAAGACCGTTGACTGCAATTTTTGTACAGTAAATTGGTGCTTCAGGGAATCTTTTGTGCAAGTCCACTAATACTCCTGAGTGGTCTTTTTCAACGTGGTTTTGGATGATGTAGTCAACTTTGACTTCCCTTCCTTCTTGAGCGAAAGCGTCGTCGATACGGGCCATCATTTCTTTGGTTTTTCCAGGGTAAGCATTGTCAATGATTGCTACTTCGTCTTCTCCAAATACAATGTATGCATTGTAAGTGGTACCGTCTAATGTGTAACCGTGATAGGTTCTTAAGTCCCAATCGAGTACACCAATCCAGTATACTCCATCAGCTATTTTTTGTGCGTGGGCTTTCATTTTTAATCTCCAATTTTTTTGGTTTAATTCATATGATTTAAGCTATGAATTTAATAATTATTTTAAAATCATTATTATATATAGTTTTGTTTTATACGAATAGTTCGTTATTATAGTGGCTTTTTCAAGAGGGTATAGTTATTAATTAAGTGGCTTTCATGCCACATTAACTTTTTATTTAGAAAAATTTAATTTTCAATTGGTGATAATCATGCCAGTTATAAGTTTTGATATAGGAGAATTAACAAAAGAGCAAAAAGAAATTTTAGCAAAAGAATTCAGCGAATCCGCTTCAAGAGTCACAGGCCTTCCGATAGAAATGATATATGTGCTGTTCAACGAAAGGAAATTTGACAATGTTGGAGTCGGTGGTGTTCTTTTAAGTAATCAGGAATAGATGGATTTTTAAAAATTCATTCTTTTCATTTTAAATCCAATATTTCCTTATACATTTCTTTCAATTCTTTTTTTTCATATTCCGAATAATGTTCGTTGTAGACATCCGTTTCAAGAGCAAACAGTAACAGTTCATAGAATACCTTATTCAGTGACCTTCCCTTTTTAGTTAGGAAATATTGGGTATTTTTTGGATCATTGCCCTCATTTGTCTTGTAAATAAGGCCATTATCCTGCATTGTCTTAAGGCATCTTGACAGTGCCTTGTTGTCCAGTGAGGGTCTGTTGACTTTAAATTCATTGAAATGGCTTTTTCCTAAAAACAGGTCTCTTAAAACATGCAGTGTCCATTTGTTGCTCATGAATTTGAGAGTGTCTTCCAGGGGGTTTCGTTCATACTTTTTTTCGTAATATGCAAGTTTTTTTGGATTTAAAGTCATGTTTATTGTTATATATGTTTTAATATTAAGTTTTTTAGATGTCATTGATGCCACTTTATCTTTAAATACCCTATTTTTTAAATATTTGATTAGAAAATTTTAATTGGTGCGATAATATGAATGATAATGAGATAGTCATGACTAAATTCCTGGCGATACTGTTTGCGATATGTTCAGGTCTTGCAATAGGTAATCTGTACTGGGCCCAGCCGTTGCTTGTCCAGATAATGGATGGTTTCGGTCTTCCAGCGGCAAATGGGGGACTTCTGGTTACTGCAACCCAAATTGGGTATGCGATGGGAATTCTCTTTATTTTGCCTTTGGGCGATTTTGTTCGAAGAAAACGTATGATAGCCCTTGTAATGGTGCTGTCCGTATTGGCTTTGGTCTCCTGTGCCATATCACCTTCATTTATCATATTGTCACTGTCACTCTTCAGTATGGGGATTGTAACAATTTCCGGTCAAATCATATTGCCCCTTGCAGGGGATTTGAGCCGTGAAGATGAACGTGGCCACATCGTTGGAATTGTATCATCTGGAATAACAACAGGTATCCTTTTTTCAAGGTTTGCAAGTGGTATCATTGCAGGATTTTGGGGATGGAGATCTGTTTATGTTATCGCAGCCGCTTTGAATCTGGTCATGGTTTTGGTAATGATTTATGTATTGCCGGAAATTCCTGCAAAAAACAAGTTCAAATCATATGGGAAACTTTT
>JAUNXN010000018.1 GCA_030539795.1 Methanobrevibacter sp. | reverse complement strand
ACAATGAAGCCGCCAGATTTTTGGGAAACATCAGAAGCGACATCAAAATCATCATTGCTCCTGGAAACCACGACGCATCAAGGGTCGCTGAACCGCAGCCTGCCGTGCCTGAAGAATATGCAAAGGCATTGTATGAGCTTGACAACGTCGAATTCATTTCAAATCCAGGTGTAGTGTCATTGGATGGCATTAACGTCCTGATATATCACGGCCGCAGTTTTGATGATCTTGTGATGGCCGTTAAAGAGTTTACCCATGAAAGAAACGACTTGCTGATGGAAGCTTTGCTTAAAAAAAGGCATTTGGCACCAATATATGGGGAAAGAACTCCTCTTGCATCAGAACTTGAAGATTATCTTGTGATTGATGAACTTCCGGACGTATTCCATACCGGCCACGTTCACATCAACACATACAGAAAATTCAAGGGAATTCACATGATCAATTCAGGTACTTTCCAGACCCAGACAGAGTTTCAAAAGATATATAACATTGAGCCGACTCCGGCAGAGGTCCCTATCCTGCATAAGGGAAAGTATAAACATTTCAAATTTATAGAATGAGGTTATCTAATGAAAAAGCATATCAAGGAAATCATTTCAGTTTCAAATGAAATTTACGACAAGGGATTGGTTCCCGGAAAAGCCGGTAACATCAGCAAAAGAATCAAGTCAAGCAACGGCGATATTGTTGCAATCACTCCAACGTTAAAGTCCCTAGCCATTCTCAAGGAGGAGGATATCGTCCTGGTTGACATGAACGGCAATGTTCTCAGTAAAGGAAAGCCATCCTCTGAAGTGAATATGCATTTGGAAATCTACAAAAAAAGGCCTGATGTCAACGCAATCGTGCACACCCATTCGACATATGCAACCGGCTTTGCATTTTCAGATAAAAAGATTAAAAGACTGGAAGGTTTCGGTGAAATAAAAAACGAATATCTACCATACATTGAATATGAAAAGCCTGGAAGCGCTCAGCTAGCCAAAAATGCAAGTGAAAAAATCATTGGCGAGGATGTTTTAATCCTTAAAAAACATGGTGTAATCTGCGTTAGCGACAGTTTAAAAGAAGCGGAATTGCTCGCAGTCTTTGTTGAGGAATCTGCAAAAACTCAATTTGTAACGTTTATGTTAAATTCAGCTGAAGATATCTAATCTCCATCTGAAATAACATTAGTTTTTTTTCTTTCTTTCATTCCTTCCTCAATCATTTTTATGATTAATCCGGATAATGAAGTATCTTCATCGATTGCAATTTTTTTTAATTCTTTTTTTAAATCAACGGGAAGATTTATAGTAGTTTTGCTTACATCTGACATAATATATAATTGTCAATTAAAATAATATATATTTTTCTAAATGAAAAAAATGAATTTACCACAAAATATTTAAAGAGATTACGAACAAATATATAAATTAATAAAGTTTATTGACTATTTTTAATCAATTCATTTTGGAGGGAGTATTATGAACAGTCAAATTGAAGAAGTTTGTGAAATACTCGAGTATATTGCAGATAACAACACTGTGCCTCGTAACATCAGAGAGGCTGCAGGAGATTCAAGTGCTTTATTGAAAGATGAAGAACAAGATCAATCTATTAGGATAAGCACTGTTTTAGGAAAATTAGATGAAATTAGTAATGATCCAAACATCCCTGTTCACGCAAGAACTTTAATCTGGGAAGTTTTATCAAAATTAGAATCAATCTAATTTCTTTTCTTTTTTTATTTTGACAACGCCACCGAAATTGTAACGCCACCATATGATGTCTTTTTGTATATCAACTTTGAATCGAAGCCGGCGGTAATCAAGGCTGAAGGCTCGCATACGCCATAGATTCCAAACTTTGAATAAACAAATTCTGATTTTGCAACATCTCTTGACTCAAACAGCTTAAGCTTGTCAATTTCAACAAAGTTGACCGGAACATTCAGATTTTGGGAAAGTTTTAAAATCCCCTCTTCGTCCTTTTTTATTTCGGCAGATGCCAGCATGCTGACTCTTGATTTATGAATATTCAGCTGACTAATCGACTTTGTAAATGCATCGAGTATCTTTTCATATTCCTTTCCACGTCTGCAGCCGATTCCAACAACAATCTTTCTCTCCTTTAGAATCATTTCATGACCCTCAAGTGTGACATGTATTTCATCTGCATCCACATCATTTGAATACTCAAAAAAGACATCCATTTCAAGTGTAATATTTTTAAGATAATCAAATAGATAATCGAAATTCCTATCCTGATTCAGTGTGAAAGTAAGTTTTTTGCCGTCCAGAATGGCTTTGTTGAAAAACAGTATCTCCTTTGTATTATCTATTGACAGATAAAGGTCTTGGGCCAGAACATCAATTCCCAACTTTTTGTTTACGTCAGTTGATGTTGTTATTACTGGTGTTGCATCGATTAGACCGGCGATTTTTTTAGTCAGCTTATTTGCACCGCCCAAATGGCCTGACAGCATTGAAATGACAAAGTTTCCGTTATCATCAATGTTCAAGACAGCAGGATCTGTAACCTTTGACTCGATTAATGGTGCAATTGACCTTATCAAGATTCCGGAGGCCATGATTGCAATTATCGCATCATATTCATAAAACAATATCGGAAAATATTTTTTAACGTTCTTATGATATGAATCAACTTTTATCACTGTCGAATCGTCATCCAGCTTTTCCTTAATGTTTGAAGCCAACTCTTTTCCTTTATCTGAAACAGAAATTATTGCTATTCTCATAATATCACATAGATTAATGTAAATAATACAACAACTGTTATTGTAAATAATATAATTGATAATCTTGACAGATTAACTGCCTTTGTAATGTCATCGGCTGTTATCTCTTTATTGTTATCCCCTAAGATATATGTTTCCTTTTTTATCAGCTGAATATTCAATGCTCCCGCAGTTGATGCCATTGTATATCCTGAATTTGGAGAAGGGCAATTTCTGGCATCCCTCATCATGACCCTGAAGCTGTTTTTTCCGTCCAATCCCAATAGATATGCTGAAATCACCACAAACACCCCTGCTATTCTTGAAGGGATGTAATTCAGTATATCATCTATTTTTGCTGCAAAAAATCCGATGTGAATCAATTCCTCTGTTTTATAGCCAAGCATTGCATCCATAGTGTTTGAAAGCCTGTAAAGCATTGGAATGAGAAGCAAAAAGTACAGTCTGTAATCGATCGGATAGAATAATATGATCAATCCAAAAATGAAATAATAAAGGATTGGCGCAACATATGAATCTGTTATGTTTTCGGTCATGCTTTCGATAACCGCCGAAACTATAAAGCTTTCCGTCAGCTCATCAGTGCTTCTGCTGACAAGATATGATACTGATCTTCTTGCCTTTTCAATATCATCTGTCAAGTCATTTTTCACGTCAATTGCAGTTTGAAGAAGCATATTTACAGAATAGGTTGATGAGAGAAGCACTGTAAATACAATAAACAATAAAACAATATTGATTTTACAAATCAAATAAATAATAAATAAAATAATACTTAAAGCAAATCCTGCACATAAGACTACCAGAAGACCTGACAATCTGTTTTTTATTGATATGAAACGATTCCTGAAGAAAGTGATGATTGACCCCATTATCACGACGGGATGTATTCTTCCAGGCAGCTCTCCGAATATCATGTCAATTGCAAATGAAATCAGGAATGCCAATATAATGAATGAAAAAAGTTTCACTGAAGCGATGCCGTTTGCATCTGTCAATAAAATGTTTCCAATCAATTCATTATATTCAATCATACTTTATTATATATAATAAAAAAATAAATAATTTATTATAAATTTTAATTAATGATGATAATATGATTGAAAAGGAAAGAATTGAAAAATGGTTACTCGAAGAGGATTTGCTCAGGGAAATGAAATATGATGAAAATGCCGACTATCATTTTATCATTGAATTTCCAAAAGAAAATATCATGGATGTCGTAAAGCCTAAAGACAAGGACTGCATTGTTGTGGCATGTGCAACACAGGTTTCACCCGAACATGCAAATCTCATGATTCCTGCAGATTCATATACCAAAAAGGATTTCATATTGGATGTGAACTTCGGATTGAACAGCTTTTTGGTAGATTATGAACTTAAGATCAATAATGAAGTTCTCCAGCAATTCATCATATCAGATCAGATATTTGAAGATGGATTGAACAAGGATACATTCATAAGAGCTTTGAAAAGGGTTTTCAAGTCTAAACTGCATTGCATTTGGCTTATCGACAAGAAATTCGGCAATGTACCTTCTTCCCAGATGAATGCTTCAAACCAGAATGACATGTTCATCTAGAGAGGGAGAGGTGCATTTCAAGTATAACCTCTGCGAAGGTATATTCTGACCGAAGAGGTATATTTCAACTGTAACACTTGAAATTTATCTCCCTTATTTTTTCTTCTTTTTTCGTTTCAACGCTGATTTCAAATTTTTCACTTTTTTACACTTGAAGGCGACCCCTTCAATTTTGATTTTTGCACAATAATGTTTACACTTGAAACACATGTCTCTCTCTTTGTATAAATCATGATAGATTTTTCAAAAGTGATGTCTTTCAAGCTGTCTGAGTGCTCAGTTTCCATGTTTTTATTAGATATTTACACTTGAAATCCTTATTTTATATTTGAAATAGTACAATTTCATATTTAAATTTTAATAATCACATTAACGATATTTTTTATCTTAACCTTTTAAAAATAATTTTTATAGATAAATATAAATTTTAAGTTCTTTTCATTTAATTTAAACGAATTTGATGTATTTATTTTTTCACATCAATGTCAATCTTATTAACTTTTTTCAAAATTGTAATAAAAACCTTTATTTATGATAGGTTTTATAATATTAACACTGGAAATTATACTGATAATTTTTATTGAATTTTTTAAGGTGGATACATGTCAAATATTTTTGAAGATTTGGAAATTGAGGAATCAATATCTCCTACCATATTCAAGGACAAGCGTCCTCTGGATCACAGATGGCTGCCAGAGAAATTGGTTCACAGAGACGAACAGATAAGGCAAATAGCTAAATATTGGGTTGACGTTTTAAGCGGTGTCACTCCATCCAACGTAACCCTTTACGGAAAGACAGGAACAGGCAAGACAGCGGCATCACAGTTCGCACGTGAGCAGCTTATTGATATAGCCCGTAAAAAGAACGTTTTCGTCAAGGTCGAATATATCAGATGCACAGACTACACAACAGAGTACCAGGTCATAGCCGAGCTGTGTAACAGATTGGGGCGTGACGTTCCGAACAGGGGTTGGACAAAGGGCGAAGTCGTAAACACATTCAGGGACATTTTCAAGCCTGATGTCTTTTCCAGAAAATTGCATCTGATTGTCATTTTGGACGAAATCGACATCCTGCTCAACAAGGATGGTGACGGAATTCTGTATACTCTTACAAGAACAGGAAACGTTTCCGTTTTGTGCATAAGCAATTATCTTGATTTTAAAAATTTGATCAATTCCAGGGTTACAAGCAGTCTGAATGACAAGGAAATTGTATTTCCACCTTACGGAGCAAATCAATTGTCAGACATATTGTCTGAAAGGGCAGAATTATCCTTCAATGAAAACATATTGGAAAGTGATGTCATTCCATTATGTTCAGCAATGGCAGCCAAGGAGGAAGGTGATGCAAGATATGCTCTTGATTTGCTTAAGAATGCCGGTGAATTGGCTTTCGACGAAGATTCAGAAGTTGTCACAAGCGATCATGTAAGAAGAGCTAAGGAAAAAATAGAACACAACAAGGTCATTGAAATCATATCCACTTTACCGCTTCAGCAGCAAAGGCTTTTGGAAGCTATTCTAAGTTTGACAAAACAGAAAGAGGAGATATCATCCGGAAAATTGTATGATGCCTACACTGACATCTCCAAAAAGGATGCGGTTACCTACAGAAGAATATTTGACTTTATCGGTGAGCTTGAAATGTTAGGTATAATCTCTACAAACACAGTCTCACGTGGTCGTGCAAAAGGAAGAACCAATATAATCAAGCTTCAATGCGATGAATCATTACTTGAAACAACCCTTTTCACTATTTAGGGTTGTTTTCTATTAATGTTTTTAGAATAGCCATTCTAACGGGAACGGCATTTGCAGCCTGTGTGAAATATTTGTTGTATTTAGTATTGTCCACATCGTCGGCAATCTCATCGATTCTTGGTAAGGGATGCATTACAATCAAATCCTTGCCTTCCAGCATTTTTTTGTTGACGATATATGCTCCTTTTATTTTCAGATAGTCGTTAATGTCACCGAAACGCTCCTTTTGTATTCTGGTTACATATAGTACGTCTACATCATCAATGATTTCTTCTATTGTATTTACCTCTACATATTCTACGCTTGTATTATCCAGGTCATGAAGAATTTCCTGAGGCATTCTGAGTTCAGGCGGTGAAACCAGATAGATTTTCACGTTTTCAAACAGTCCAAGGGCATTTGACAGTGAGTGCACTGTACGTCCGAACTTCAAATCACCGATTAATGCTATTTTCAAATCATCGATGTGTCCTATTTCATTTTTTATTGTATATAAGTCGAGTAGGGTTTGTGTTGGGTGCTGGCCGGCACCGTCGCCTGCGTTTATTACAGGAACATCCACAATATCTGATATGAATTTGGATACGCCTTCAAGCTCATGTCTTATGACCAATGCATCACTGTATCCCTCAAACATCTTTGCGGTATCGGCGATGCTTTCACCTTTTGATACGGAGCTGGATCCGCTGTTTTCAAATCCTATGCAGTCTCCGCCTAAACGCTTCATGGCTGTTTCAAAAGACATTTTTGTTCTTGTTGAAGGCTCAAAAAACATTAGTCCAAGAAGCTTGCCCTTTAAATCTTCAGACACTTCTTTTGATTTGGCGATGTTTTCCAGCTTATATGCCTCGTTCAAGATGTATTCGATGTCTTCTCTTTCAAAGTCCTTTATTGAAATAATGTTTTTTAATCTAAAAATTCTAATCAACCCTTTTATCAATCATATTGTTAACGTAATCGGCAAATCTGTCAATTTCATTCATGTTCAAGACAGGCAGGCTCCTGCCATCTTTCTTATATTTTTCAATTAAGTTATTTGTTTTTCTCTTTTCAATAAAGTTTCCCTCATCGGGATTCAATTCATATCCCAAGTTTGAGCTGAAGCTTGACGTGTTGACAAGCTCTTCTGTAAAAGTCTTGTTCAATCTGTCTCTTGTGTCTATACCCTCTTCACAGTTCATGACCAAGGCAATTGGCTTTTCTTTGAGGGTCTTCATATTTCTTGAGATATACTGCTTCAGTGCATTCTGAACTTTGCCGTTGTATGCAGAGCCGGCCAATATGATGAAATTGTATTTCAAAAGGCATGCGGTTTTAGCCTTTTCAATCGGAATCAGTTTCACGTTTGATTTGATTTTGTCGGACAATAGCTTGCACGCCTTTTTTGTAGACCTGCTTGAGGTCGAGTATATTATCGCAATCTTCATATTATTCTCTCAATCGGCACAACAAGAATGTCCTTTGCGCCGGCATTTCTCAAGTCATTTACAAGTTCGAAAACCTGCTTTTCATCAATGACCGCCTGAACGGCAACGGTTCTTTCATCGGATAGCACTTCGGATATTGTCAATCCGCCCATTGAAGGCATCACGTTTTTAACCTTATCCAAGTCCATCTCCTTAACGTTCATCATGATCAATTTTTTCCTGTCGGCATCAAGAACGCCCTTTATGCTTGTGCTGACGGCTTCAATCAATTCTTTTTTTTCGTTTAAGCTTTCGTTGTTTGCAATGAGCTTTATTGAACTTTCCAAAATCACGTCGATGATTTCAAGATGATTCATCTTCAGTGTTGTTCCAGTGCTTGTCAGGTCTGTTATCAAATCGGCAAGTCCGATGAATGGGGCGGCCTCTGTTGATCCGCTCAACTTGACGATTTTCAGATTCAAACCCTTTTCTTCAAAGTATTTTTTAGTCAGCACAGGAAATTCGGTAGCCACCTTCATGTCGTTTGTAATATCATCAACAGAATTGATGTCGGATTCCTCAGGCGCCGCCAGGACCAGTTTTGTCTGTCCGAATCTCAAGTCAAGCAGCTCACTGACGTCTGACTCGTTTTCATTAATCAAATCAACGCCGGTTATTCCCATATCTGCAACGCCGTCATTGACGAATTCCGGAATATCGGACGCTCTTGCGAACATAATCTCAATGTTATCGTAAAATGTTTTGGAAATTAGCTTGCGGTTATTTTTATCGATTAATCCCAAACCCGCCTTTTCCAGTATGTTTATTGAAGGTTCACTTATTCTTCCCTTGGAAGGAACGGCAATTTTTATTTTCATTTTATCTACTCAATTTTTTTATCTACTATTAGTATTATTAATCATGTATTAAATACTTTTGATAATTTAAATTTTATTAATTTAATTAATCTAATTTTATTTTTAGATTATAAGCATAAACTTGCAAAATATTTAAATATTAAGTCATATTATATTGTTATTTAACTTATGATTTGCTTGAATAATCATAAGTTATGATTAAATATTGTGAGGTGAAAATTATGTCTGAAATACCAAAAGCTCCTATCGCAAGAATCATTAAAGAATCTGGTGCAGAAAGAGTTAGCGAAGATGCAAAAGAAGAATTAGCAGCATACTTAGAAGAAGTAGCACGTAACGTTGCTAAAGAAGCAAACGCTGTTGCAAAAATCGCAAAACGTAAAACTGTTAAAGCAGATGATATTAAATTAGCTATCAAAAACTTATAAATAGTTTTTTAGCTTTCTTTTTTTTATTTTTTAGGTGTTATTATGACCACTTCTATTTTAATTAAAAATGCATTTATTTTAAGTCCGAATACAGATTTTGAAGATAGACAATCAATTTTAATCGAAGATGACATTATTTCTGAGATTGCTCCAGAAATCGATGAGGCAAATGCCGATAAGATCATTGACGCAACCGGTAAAATTGTACTTCCGGGATTAATCAACACTCATACTCATTTATCAATGACATTGTTTAGAGGATTGGCTGATGACTTGAGTCTGGACACTTGGCTGAATGATCATATCTGGCCAATGGAAGCTAATCTTAACGGAGATTACTGTTATATAGGTGCCCTTTTAGGCGCTGTTGAACTAATCAAGTCAGGAACAACAACATTTTCCGACATGTACTTTTACATGGAGGATGTTGCCCGTGCAATTGACGAGGCAGGAATCAGAGCTGTTTTGTCATATGGAATGATTGATTTTGGCGATGCAGAAAGAAGGGAAAATGAAATCAGGGAGAACATGGATCTGTACAATGCCTGCAACGGAATGGCAGACGGTAGAATTAAGGTTTTCTTCGGACCGCATTCCCCATACACAGCCTCTGAAGAATTGCTAATCAAGGTACGCGAATTGGCCGATGAGTACAACATGGGAATACATATCCACGTTTCAGAAACAGAAAAGGAAATCAATGACAGTCTTGATGAAAAAGGACTAAGGCCTTTTGAATATTTGGACAAGATCGGATTTTTGGGTCCTGATGTCGTGGCCGCACATTCCGTCTGGCTAAGCGATGAAGAAATTGAAATAATCAAGAAAAACAATGTTAAAGTTTCACATAATCCATGCAGCAACATGAAATTGGCTTCAGGAATAGCTCCAGTATCCAAACTGATTGAAAACGATATCTGCGTTTCAATCGGAACTGACGGCGCATCTTCAAACAATAACTTGGATTTGATTGAAGAATTGAAGACTGCAAGCCTGCTTCAGAAAGTCTCAACATTGGATCCTAAGGTATTGGATTCTGATGAGGCAATAGCCATGGGAACCATTAAGGGTGCGGAGGCTTTGGCTCTTGATGATGAAATAGGTTCCATTGAAGTCGGCAAGAAGGCGGATATCATTTTGATTGATACCAATTCAGCCAACATGGTTCCGGACAGCTCTTCATTGAGTTCAAATGTAATTTACTCAGCAAACGGTTCAAACGTTGACACTACCATCTGCAACGGTAGGATACTAATGGAAAACAAGAAATTGACCGTTTTGGATGAGGATGAAATTTACCAGAAAGCCAGACAGGCAATAAAAGAATTAAAAGAAGCTATCTAGCTTCAAATTCTATTTTATTTTTATTGAATATTATACTCTTTTTCCATTCTTCTTTTGTTTCAGGGAAATCAGACCTGAAGTGCGCTCCCCTGCTTTCTCTGCGCAATATTGCAGATTTCACGGTCAGGATACAGATTTCAACCATATTTATGACTTCAAGGGCATTGACCAGTTCATCGTTATACTGTCTTTTATCGCTGACGTCCAGGTTTTCAAGGTCCTTCTGCATATCCTGAAGCTGGCCTAAGGCTTCGTTCAATGTTTTTTCGTCCCTTACTATAGCGACCTTTTCCCACATCAGGTTCTTGATGTTGTTTTTAAATTCCAGCGGCTTGATTGTGCCTTTTTTAATCAGGCCTTCGATTCTTGAAGCCTCTTTTTTAACTTGCTCCTCGTTTGTTTTGAGCTCTGTTGCTTTTGCGGCTTTTGATGCGCTTTCACCGGCGATTTTTCCGAACACTTGTGTATCGGCCAGTGCGTTACCGCCCAGACGGTTTGCGCCGTGAACTCCTCCGCAGACCTCTCCGGCACCAAAGAGGTTTTCTAATGATGTGGAAGCATCGGTGTTTATTTTTAACCCGCCCATAAAGTGGTGTGCGGTAGGGGCCACTTCAATCGGACCATGCTTTATGTCCACGCCGACGTTTTCAAACTGAAGAACCATGGTTTCGAGCTTCTCATCAATGTAATCGTCATCCAAATGTGATATGTCAAGATAGACTCCGCCTTTTTCGGTTCCTCTGCCCTCGATAATTTCCTGATAGATTGAACGGGCAACGACATCACGGGTAGCCAGCTCCATCTTTTCGGGAGCGTATCTGCTCATGAACCTTTCGCCGTTTTTGTTGATGAGCTTTCCGCCTTCTGCCCTTACGGCTTCGGTCACCAAAACTCCTTTTTTGGATTCCGGTGCTATCATACCGGTTGGGTGGAATTGAACCTGTTCCATATCGACAAGGCTAGCTCCGGCTCTGAAAGCTATTGCAAAACCGTCCCCGTTTTTCTGGAAGGTGTTTGATGTTACAGGGTATAATTGTCCGGCACCTCCGCTTGCCAAAATGACTGATTTTGCTTTAAAATAAATAAGGCTGGAATCCTTAAGGTCCAGTCCTGTCGCACCGATGACCTGATCATCATCAGTAACGAGTGAAGTGATCATAACTTCCTCGATGCATTCAATATCTCTTCTGATGATTTCTTCCTTAAGCGCATTCAACAGCTCGGCGCCTGTCCTGTCTCCCTGATAGCAGGTTCTTCTGTAGGTCTGACCACCGAAAGGCCTTTGGTCTATTTCGCCTGATTCCTGACGGTCAAAAAGCGCTCCGTAATTTTCCAGGTCAATCAGCCTTTTCGGTGATTCATTGACGAGAATATCCACGAGCTTCTTGTCATTGAGATAGCTTCCGCCTTTTAAAGTATCGTGAATGTGAGCTTCTATTGAGTCATCCTTGTCAACGGTTTTGAATACTGCATTGTATCCCCCTTCTGCCATTCCGGTACAGCCTGACCTAAATGATAGACCTTTTGATACAATGATGGCTTTCAGTCCTGCATCATCAACTTCAATAGCCGCTCTTGAACCTGCTCCACCAGATCCAATGATTAATACATCTGTTGAGATAGTTTTTATTTCCATTTCCATTACCCTGTAAAATTCATTATAGTAATACTTTTATCTTTCTATTGTTAAATAAATTTCTTCAAAAATATTTATTAATCAAAATGGATTAACTTATAGTATTGAATCTATATTTCTTAGATAAGATTTAAACAATATTTTTCATAAAGTGTTTAAATAAAAGATATCTTTAAGATTTTAATATCAACAGGGTTTAAATGTATTTTAATTGGAGGCTATTTCATGAAAATTAATGGTGAAGTTACAACCGGTTTGGGAAAAGCAGCTTATTTCCTCTCACAGGAGTTTTACACTAGAGCGTTTGAGAAAAATTTGGGATTTGTCCCGTTTCCTGGAACCTTGAATGTTATTGTCAGCGATGATTATCTGGATGAAATCAATGAAATCAAGGACGCCTGTGAAAATATTATTAAACCGGATGAAGGCTTTGGTGCCGTAAAGTTTATTGAAGCAAAATTGAACGATAAAATTGAAGGAGCCATAGTTTTTCCTGCAAAAACTACTCATGAAGAGAATTATTTGGAATTCATTGCTGAAAATAAATTGAGAGATGAATTAATGTTAAATGATGGAGATATTGTATCTTTGGAATTTTAATTATTTTCCTGTTTTTTTTCTTAATGCTTTAATTTCATCAAGGGATAGTTCTGTTTCTTTTTGTATTTCTTCATCACTTTCTCCTTTTTTGATCATGTATAAGGCCATTTTTTTGGAACCTTCTTTTATTCCTTCTTGTTTTCTTCTTTCCCCATAATCATATACTGCGTTCATTTTTCCACCTAATGCATCACATAATATTGTTTTATGTTCCCCATCTTCTAAAAATTTATCTGCCAATAGATATGCTATACTTTTGACTAAATTCTTAACTTTATAATCTTCTAAATTAATTGATAATATTAAGTTCACTGATTTTTCAATTTGCTCTACCTGTGTATTTTCACTGCCCATAACAGGCACTAGCGATAAATCTATTAACTCTTCATTTGTTATTTTTTCATTGTTTTTCATTTTATTTTCAATATTATTTATAATTGCATCTCCATTCATATCCATCATAGAGAAGATATCAAATTTAAAGCTGATTATATCATCAATAATATGAGTAACTCTTTTACTTCTTTCTGCAGTGCTTATTACAAGCAATTTCACTTCTTTTTTTGTTTTCTTTTTGAAATTTACTACAGAAAAATATGCTAAAAATCGGTTTTTGTCATTTGTATCAACATTCGTACTTTGAAATTCTATAATTAAAATCATATCATCTAGTTCAATTATAATATCTGCAATTAATATAGCCACGTCAATATAACGTATTTCTGTAGGGTTTAATTTTTTCTTTTTTGATTTAATATTTAATCTCTTCAAAAACACATCTACTTCTTCTTCCGATACATCTTTGAAGATAATATCTTCTTGTTTTCCGGTCATTTTATCACTTTTTTGTAATTAATCATATTTTATCTTTAATTGTATTTAAATTGCTTAGTTTTTTTATATAACAATTTTACAATGTCAAATCAATTTTTTAAAAACAAAGCAATTTTTTTAAATTAAAATAATTATTTTAAGTTATTTTTTTAAAAATATAAAAATACCACAAAGTATTTTATACATGATTAATAAAATGATTAAATACGTTCTCGGGGCGGAGTGAAATTCTCCACCGGTGGTGATTTTGTAAAAATAAGTCCACGAGCACGATTTAAGTGTTGATTTGGTGAGATTCCAAAACCGACGGTGACAGTCCGGATGGAAGAGAAGTAATATGTATTTAGTTATTTTTAGCCCTGGTTCTAGTATTATAAGGAGACATTACTATGAATCAAGAAACAAATTTAGATAAGGCTCTAGAAGCCATAAGAAATGGTGAGTTTGTACTAGTTTTTGATGATGATGACAGGGAAGGGGAAGTTGACATGATAATCGCTTCCGAGTTTGTAACCCCTAAATCCATTGCAACCATGAGAAATGATGCAGGCGGACTGATTTGCAACTGTCTGCACGCTGATTTTTGTGATGCAATTCATTTGCCTTTCATGGTGGATATTATGAAAGCGGCAACAGAAAAATATCCTGAACTTGCAGAACTTGCACCAAATGACATTCCATATGATGAAAGGTCTTCATTTTCTGTCTGGACCAACCACAGAAAATCATTTACTGGCGTAACAGACCATGACAGAGCAATGACCATTAGTGAAATGGCTATTATGATGAAAGAAGAAAGATTTGATGAATTCGGGGCTACATTCAGATCACCTGGTCACGTATGCCTTTTGAGAGGCGCAGATGGTCTTGTAAAAAATAGACAAGGACACACAGAAATAGGTCTTGCTTTATGTGAAATGGCTGGCGTTACTCCTGTTTGTGTAGTTTGTGAAATGATGGATGGTGAAACCGGACAGGCTACATCAGTTGCTGACGCTCGCAAATACGCTGAAGAAAATGGATTGGTCTTGCTTAAAGGCGAAGACATCATTAATAAATATTTAGAGGAATAATCAATTCCTCTCATTGCATTTATTTGCAATATAATTTGCAATGAATTCGGTATTTTGCTTTATCTTATAGGAATTGTAAATTCCAAAAGCAACATACTTACCATCTCTCATTTTAATTTCCAAACCATCCTTAATTTCATTAGAATTATGTATTGAAGCTATTTTATGCCATTGAATTCTTAATGTTTTATTTCCTAAAGCTTTTTCAATATGAACTCCATCATCAAGGATTTTGACGATTTTAACTATGCGGCGATTCTTTTCAAGTCCGATTTGAATGTCACCGTTTTCGTCGATGACATAATCCGGAATCAGGCATGTGGCTTTCCAGCCTTGCTTCATCTTTTTTGAAACATGCGCCCTATCCTTTTTTGTAAGCTTTACGCCGGTTTCCGGGCTTAGATTAAGTGCCATTATATCACCCTGTCTTTAATTTCATCAAATGTGTAGATTTTTTCGAATTCAACTTCTCGGGCCATACCGATTATTTCATCCACATTTAAATTGTTTTCAATCAGATCCATTGCATGGCTTGTAAACAGCTCATATCTGATTTCGACTTCAGGGATAAACCCTCTCATGTCGGCTGATTTTAGTTTAGGCAATTTCAATACCTTATCAACCTTTGTGTTATTTTTAATGTATGGCACGACTTGGTCGAATATATCGTCATTGTAGACTTTGTTTAGAAGTATCGCTTCTACGGGGATTTCGAATTTTTCAAGCATGTTTGCATGTGAGACCAAATCTATTGCAGCCGATTCTATTCCACCCTTATTGACGCCTGAAGCGAGTATCATCGGGATTTTTGATGACATTGCAATTTCAGCCGCTGAAAATGGAACCTTTTCGTTTAAAAGACCGGTAAACACGCTCATAACCCCTTCAATCAGGACGATATCATAGTTTGATGAATTGAGTTTTGCTATTGTAGATTCTATGTCGGCCCAACCCAAATGTCCAATTTTCACAGATGCGAAGTCTTCCATCTTTCCCTTTGTCAAGTATAATCCGGGTATGATATCACGCACGTCAGGCCCGACTTTGAGAAGTGCAACTTTATATCCCCTTTTTCTTATTGCGCCTGCAAGGCCTGTCATGATGAAGGTTTTGCCAGAATCAGATCCGTTACTTCCAATCATAAGATATTTTGGCTTTTGAGGCTTGTTTTCTAATTTCGGAACATTGATGTTGGTGTTTATTCCAACTTCACTTTGAAGGAATTCCTTGACTTTTATGTTTCTATTGTATATTTCATCAATGTCTGTCGCATCTATCTGTTCAAATAGATTTTCTACAAGAATCGGATTTTCATCCAATATGCCATGAATCATAGTTCCGATGACATTACCGTCATCGTTGCATGCGCCTGAAAATATGTTGTATTCGGCTTCCTTGTTCACGTCACCGTAATTCATTCTTTGGACTTTAGAATAGAACAATGGCTTTGCATCCCCTTCAACTTTACCATAAGTGTGTGTATGAAAACCATCAACGTCTTCTGTCTGGTTTTTAACTAAAAAGGAGTTGTCAAACACTTTTGCTTTTACACGATCGCTTGTAATCAATGGTGAAAAGTCAACGTCTATTAGACCAAGGCCCTCCTTTACAATAGGCACAGGGGATTTTCTGCCTATATCTATCTGATTTGATAGAAGCTGAAAGCCTGCGCAAATTCCGATAACGGGCTTTCCGTCACGAGCCATCTTTTTTATTTCAGCATTCAAATCCATGTTAATGTCATTTGACTCAATCAATGTTCCGCCAGGTATAATCAAAGCGTCAAGCTCTTCTGAAGCTTTCAAACCATCAACAAGTCCGTTTTCTTTAACGATGTCTGTCGGCAGATTTCCAAAATCTTCAAATCCCGGAACGGCGCCGCTGACATAAGCAAGTCCAATTCTTGTCATAAAAATAACCTCTTGTATAATCTATTGTATTTATTTCATATTAAATTTTAGAGGTGCATTTCAAGTGTAAAAATATGTTACATATAATGTATTTGAAGTCCATTAAGAGATTTTAATTGAAAATTAGTACATTGTATATGGGGGAATAAGGAAGGTTATAATTGGATAACCTTCATGTTGATTTTAAAATGAGAAATTATTTATTGCATATTGTGGGGGTTCGATTGAACTGTTCCCACTTACTAATTAGTCTGTAAAAGGCCATATATAAAGTTTTTCGAATGTAAGTACTCACTTGCATAGTATTTTCTAATATAACACCTTAATAATTGTTTAAAATTGAAATAAATAATTTTAAAATCTTAATTGTTAATTTTAGCACTATAATGAGGATATTATTTAATCAATTTTAATAGAAAAAATCATGATGGCACTGTCAGTCAATCAAAAATGTTATCCCATTATTGTTGGAGGTTGTTAAAAAAAAGAAGTTTATTGAGTGTTTTCGAAAACACTCATAGCTTTAATAATTTTTTCGTCATCCAATGGTTTTGCTTGAATTTGCAGTCCTACTGGAATGCCGTCGACTTCACCTGCAGGAATGCTTGCAGCCGGAATACCTGCGAGGTTAGCTATTACGGTTAGGATATCGTAAGCGTACATTTCCATCGGTTCAAGTTCAGCACCTATTTCGTGAGGAAGTTTAGGCACGGTAGGTCCTACAATCAAGTCCACGTTTTCAAGCATTGATGTGATTTCAGCTCTGATTACAGACCTTGCTTTTAATGCCTGCTTGTAGTATTTACCACTGAATTCAGCTTCTGCAATGTGGGAACCTATTTTGATTCTTCTAAGCACTTCGTCACCGCATACCTCTTCGATTCTGGAACCGTAGTCCCTTCCATCATATTTTCTGGTTGCGGAGAAGAATTCCACATAGTTGATCAGGTAGTAGGTTGGCAGGCACAAATCGATATAGTCAAAGCTTACCTCAACAAGTTCGGCGCCGGCATCAACTAATTTGTTGATGGCTTTATTGACGGTCTTGTTGATTTCCTCATCAGTGACTTCGATGAACTCTTTACATACAGCTATTTTCATGCCTTCAAGGGATGTTTCATCCAATAGTTCAGTAAAGTCAGGCTTATCCCAGTTTAAAGTGGTACATTCGGTTTCATCGTAGTTTGCAATTGCGTTCAATGCCAAAGCTATTCCGCTTACATCATTTGCCAATGGTCCGATTTGGTCTAGACTCATGGACAAGTCCAAAAGACCTTGCCTTGAAACTGCACCATAAGTTGGTTTGAATCCGACCACTCCACAGTGTGAAGCAGGATTTCTGATTGACCCGCCGGTATCGGATCCGATTGCAATGTCACACATTTCTGCCGCTACAGCCGCTGCGCATCCGCCGGATGAGCCTCCAGGAATTCTGCCCATTGCCTTAGGGTTTTGGGTAGGTCCATAGTATGATGTTTCGGTTGAGCTTCCTGCTGCAAACTCATCCATATTCAAGATACCGATGATTATGCCGTCTTCAGCCAGGATTTCGTTGACAACAGTTGCATTGTAGCTTCCGATGTAGTCTTCTAAGGTTTTGGAAGCTGCTGAAATAATCAAATCTTCAACATTAATGTTTGCTTTTATACCAAATACTAATCCAGCTAAAGCTCCCACTTCTTCACCATTAGCTATCTTTTCATCGATAGCTTCCGCTTGCTTTAATGCATTTTCATAGTTTAATTCAATGAATGCATTAATGGTTTCGTTATTTTCATCAATAACTTTAATGAAGCCTTCAACATTTTCTTTAGCTGTCATTTCTCCATTTTTAATGGAGTTTAATTTTTCAATAACGTTCATTAAAACACCTAATAATCGTAAATTATAATATTATTATTTTATTTTTCAAGGTTTATAAAGTGTTGTTTTTTAATGAGTGATTATTTCTTTGATTTTGCAAAATTGAATTAAAGCCGTAAAATTGCTTTAATTTATAACTTAATAATTTATATCCTTTTTAATTAAATATTAACATAATAATTATTTTTAAAATTAAAATAAGTGTTATCATGACTTTTATTAATAAAATAACGAGAAAAATTAAAAATTTAACACGATTTGATAAATTGAATCCAGATAATGATTTTGTATTAGATGATAATTTTGAGGAAATTAAATTATTAAATAATCTTTTTTTATTTAAAAAGGCAATTAATGAAAATGTTGAATTAAAAGAAGTAATTTGGATAGCAATATATCATAGTTTAAATACATTTAATGTAAAAAACGAATTTTTAACAGTTTTAAGTAAGAAGTTCATCTTACTTGCTGATCTAATTGAAGGTGATGAGCGGAGTGTAGAAATTCCAAAAAAAGTTAAGGAGGAAATATTAAATGAAAATGTTTTAGCAACATTTCATAATCATTTTAATGGAGCAATTTTACCCTCTTCTAATGATATAAAAAATACAATAATACCATTCATTAAATTCATGGTAATAACATCTAATGGGAATATAGGTATTATTGTTAATGATAATGATGATTATAATGATAATCTAATCGAACTTTTCAAGCAAGATTGGATCATGTTTTTGTCTTATGTTAATTGGTCATTTAATAATGATATGCGTGAAGAAATTCAAGAGTTATATGATTTGAAATTGTCTAAAAGTGAAAAAGAAAAAGAAGAATTCATTCTTTTTGATAAGTATCTTGGTGATAATTTACAAAGATTTATAGATGAATTTAATTTGAGAATGGAAAAATTTAATGTTTACTTTTTACAAATTAGTATTAAGGAGAGATAAAATGACAGAAATTTTAGAACCTTTTGACGGAGGTTTAAGAACTGCTAATGTTGGTATTTTATTTAATCTCTATAGGGAAGAAAAAAAATCATATGATGATAGGATTGAATATGAAAGATATCTTAAAGAAAATTATCCTAATGAATATGATGATTTTTTAAAGTATAAATCTAAAGTTAAAAAGAAGACTCCAAATATCAAAGATTTAATTTTTAATTGGTTAGATGGAAAATCTGAAATACCTGATTTTAATTTATTCATTGTTTAGTGATAATATGAAGAAAGCTGTTGTATTTGATAACTCTGGAACATTGATAGAGAGA
>JAUNXN010000099.1 GCA_030539795.1 Methanobrevibacter sp. | reverse complement strand
GGGTATACTCTTAATTTCAAGTGGTATCCCATTCTACCTGCAGCTCTTTGCATTAATCTGTTAGAAGCAATCCTTGCAGCTTCTAAAGAGTTGTGTCTGATTTGAGTTGGTTTTTTAACAGCTAAACTTACAGACACTGGGAATTCATCTCTTAAATTACCCATATCATATTGTACAATTCTTGAATTTGGGTTTTTTCTAATATACTCTTTTCTTGTATAAGCACGAACCATAATAATTCCTCCGAAATAAAAATAACATGATAACCATGTTTTAATTAAAAATAGCTATAATCATAATTAATTTCTACTAGCTATATAAAAATTATATATCGTAATTGATAGAATACTTAAATATATTAATTAAGTTATTAATAAATGTTACCATAATTAGCAAAAATATCTTTTAAAAAATCAATGAAAAAAATTTTGTGAAAAAAATGATAATTAAAGGAAAAATATGTTTAGATTATGCTGATCAAAAATCAGCACAACTGGTGTATGATTCACTTGAAATAGACAATAAAAATTATGTAGACTCAAAATTAACTGAAAATAAAATAATTTATCAAATCACTAGTGAATCATTAGGTAGTTTTTTATCAACTGCTGATGATTTGATTGCATCAGAGATAGTTGTTGAAAAAATCCTAGAAAATACACATAAGTAATAACAAGTTTTATATAAATATAAGAAAGATATATTAATTTAATATAAAATCATTAGAGCGTGTAATTTATGGAATGTTACTATCATCCTGAAAGAGAAAGCACAGATACCTGTGCCATATGTGGAAAATCTATTTGTAAAGAATGTGGTTTAGAAATTGCGGGTAAAATTTATTGTAAAGAATGTTTAGAGAAAATAATTGGCCTTGGAATTGAAGACAAAGCGCAGGAAAGTGCTGTTGTTGAAGAAACTCCTATTGCAACAGAACCTGCTAAAGCTGATGTGCAAACAGAAGAAACAATATACAAACCGCAAGATGAGGAAATCGACTTTGAAATACCTTATTCAGAACCAAAAGACGTTTCACCTCAACCAGAATACAAAGGAATTAGTGACGATTCTCCATACAACATAAAAGAGAATATTCAATATGAAAGTGGCCTTGAATCTTCATATTTGGATGCTATGGAAAATATCTATCAAAAACCTCAGGACACTCCTCAAGTAGCTCAAAATGAATTGGATATTGCTGAAAAGCAAGTTTTAACTCCAAAAGGAAATAGTGATGATTTTATATACCCTGATCATGATTATGAACCACAGCCTACCAGCGCAAGACGGGAATTAGAAGACAAATATGAAAAATATCTCGATGATTTGTACTTCGATGAAACTGATGTTCCATTAGGAGAGCAACTTGCAAAAGATGAAGAGCAATACGGTTCATTGACCAGAAGAGAATACGCTCCTAGAAAAGAGGAAGCTGTTGAACAGCAACCTCCTGCTCAGAAAAAAGCTCCAAAACAAGAAACTCCAGAAGAAATGGAAGCTAGAATAAGAGCAGAAATAATGAAAGAACAAGGACTGGTTCCTGATAAAAAGATTAAAGATGATATTGATATCCAAGAGGATAAGAATATCCATAACTTAAATTATGATGAAAAAGAGCCTATGGGTATTTTAGACATATTATTATCAATAATATTGATTATCGTGATTTTAATTGTCTTATACTATGTAGTATACTTGTTCTTATTAAGTTCAACTTACCCAACATTTATGGATGCGGTATTCGCTCTTAAAAATCCACAAAATGTTATAAATGCTGTTTTAACTCATTAAATAATGAAATATTTTCATTATTTACTTTTTTTATAAATTTTTCCAAACTTTCCTTATTTTTATAACCTAAAATCCTAATATTTGAAGGATACTTGTCGATATATTGTGAAATGATTTTTTTAGGAATCGGATTTTCCAGTATGCTCAAGACACGCTGGCGGAAATGTGATGAAAATCCGTGCAAAATCGCCTTTTCCAGTTTGTCAATATCATCATAAGGCCTGTTATCGATAATGTTTCTGGCTAATTTCTCATTGAATAAATTCAAATCAGCCAATTGTTCAAAAGTGAAGTTGTTTGCAGTGTCTAAAATTGAATCTATGTCTCGAATGCCGTAAATTATAGAATCATTTTCAATCTCTCTTTTTAAGACTTCTATTGTTTTTGGAGGCATCATATCCAAAACATCATCAAAATTGTTCTTCATTATGCTTTCACGAATCAGGGTTCCGCTTACGCCTTCGATACGTTCAACAAAAATAAATTTGCCGGTATAGTCAAAACCTATTTTGCTTAACGAATTTGAAAAAGAAGTTATGACGTAGTTATCCTCTTCAAGCTTATCCCTTAAAATGACCTCATTCGTAGTCTTATCAACAATCCTGTAGGGTTTCGGTGCAATATGATGTCCCATATTGATTCTTTTTAAAATTTCATCAAATCCATCCAAAGGCTTATAGCCTCTAGGTATGTAGGTGGTGTTTAATGCCTGAAACATTTTGCATAAGCATAAGGAATACTGGCCGGATCCCATTATTCCCATTGGAGGTCCTTCAACAACAATGTCAGCACCAACAGAAATTGCAATTTCTGCCCTAACTTCCCTTGGCAGTATATATGGAATACCTCTACCACTCCTTTCAAATAAGCCCGGTACAATAGCTACAAATAATGACTCAGGAAACATATGTTTTGCAGTTTTCATGCAATGAAAATGACCATTATGTAAAGGATTGTACTCAGTGAAATCGGCTATCAAATTTAACTGGGAAGTGGTGTCAGACTTATTGCATTCAACATCAAGATCTTTGAAAAATAATTCCTTATCTCTCCTAAGAATATCAGAAACTTGAGACATAAAAATAAATATTAACCTCAAATTTAAAAAAACTTATGATTTAAAATATTAAAAAACAAATATTAAACTATAAACTTCGGAGATTAACAATGGATTTGATAATTAAAAATTGTAAATTAGTTGACAAGCTTGGCGAATACAACATAAAAGTGGAAGACGGCAAGATAACCGACATTTCAAAAAACCCACTAAAGGGCGATGAAACAATTGATATAAAATGCAACTACCTGATGCCAGGTTTTATTGACCCCCACATACATTTTAGAGATCCAGGATTAACTCAAAAGGAAGACTTTAAAACCGGAAGCTTAAGTGCCGCAAACGGCGGATTCACAACTGTGATTGACATGCCAAATACCCTTCCCAAAACAAATACATACAAGGCGCTTAAGGAAAAAATCCAAATTGCCAAAAGCAAATCCGTTGTAAATTTCGAACTTCAGGCTGGGCACAACACCCTTGAAGAAATGAAAAAAATGATAACCTTGAAACCGATCTCCTTTAAGATATTCATGGATTTGGAAAGTGATGAAAGTTTAGAGAGGATATTTAAGGATTTATCCACATTAAAAGACACCACTGAATATAACGGCCTTGTTGCAACACACTGTGAAAAAAAAGCAATAGTCGAAAGGGAAACTGAAAGATTAAAACAGAAAGGAGAAAATGAAGCTATCGACTACACATACGGACGCCCAACAATAAGTGAAGATGAATCAGTCAAACAAGCAATTGAACTTGCAAGAGAAAACAATTTAAGATTGCACATATGCCACTTAAGCTCTTCCAAATCATTGAGCATGGCAAAAACTGCAAGCAAAAGCATGCCTATCTCCTGGGAATTTACACCACACCATTTGCTGCTTGACAATACAGCATACAATGTATATGGTACATTCATAAAAACCAATCCTCCGCTCAGACCAAAAAATGAAAGTGTCAGCGTTGAAGATTTGGATGAAACTTCAATTATTGGAACAGACCATGCCCCACACACCCTTGAAGATAAAACAAAAGGCACCTGGAATTCATCACCAGGAATTCCTAATTTAGAAACAGTGGTTCCATTAATGTTAACTGAAGTGAATAATGGAAATATTGATTTGAACATAATCCCAAAAATCTTTTCCACAAATGCAGCTAAAGTCTATGGGCTTGAAAATAAGGGCGAAATAGCTATTGGAAAAGATGCTGATTTTACAGTAATTGACTTGAAACGAGAAGGCAAATTCAATATAGATGAATTTGAAACAAAAGCAGAATACTCACCATTCGATGGTTGGAATTATACTGGAACTGCCGTAATGACAATTGTAAATGGAAAAGTAGTAATGGATAAATTATAACTAATTTTTTAAAAAAAAAAGAAAAAAGAAAGGTGTGTTTACACACCTATTTGTAACATAATGCGTCTTCTGGACATGCCTCAAGACATTGACCACATAAGGTACAGAATCCTGCAATTGGTAATTTAGGATTTTCTGTTTCGTGAATCATGTCATAAGGACAAGCTTCGATACAGTCACCACATTGATCACATTTAGATGGGTTGAATGCAATTCTGTCTCTGAGGACAGGTTCGCCATCAATAGTTATTTCATATTGTTCTACTTTCAATGCATCTTTAGAACACATTGAAGCACAAGCTCCACATCTAATACAACTAGTGAAAGATGGTTCGTCATCAGTTTCTACTAAAGCAGGGCAGCACATACCAGTTTTGGTAATTACGCGGATAGCTTCAGTAGGACATTTGTTAGCACATGCACCGATAAAGTCACATTTTTCTACATCTCTTCCGATACCTTCTGCATCTACAGGTGAACCTTCACCCCATTCGACGTCAATTGCTAATGCATCAACAGGACAAAGATTTACACATAAACTACATGCAGCACAGACACTAGGAATAGCAACAGTTAAACTAGCACTGTTTGCAGCAATGAAATCACCAGGACATGCTTCTACACAAGTGTTACAACCAATACATTTAGCTGAATCGAAAGTAAATGATTTGATTTCTTTTGAACGTTTGACAGGTACTTTTTCGGAAATGAAAATTGCATTCCAAGGACAGGTTTGAGAACATAAACCACATCTGATACAGTCATCGTTCACAGTAACTGGACTTCCAACTTCTTCAAGAGTAATTGCATTTACAGGACAAGGTTCAACACAGGATCCACATCCGACACAGTCTTTGATGTAAACTGGACCTTTTCCTTTAAGATCTAAATCATATTCAGCAGGCTCTTTGAATCCTGGAATACCAATCACATCTACTGGGCAAATGTCAACACATTTTTGACACATTACACAGAAACCTTCAACTTCTT
>JAUNXN010000017.1:15451-19759 GCA_030539795.1 Methanobrevibacter sp. | reverse complement strand
TAGATAAGATTATAAAAGAATTACAAGAAAAAGGGTATGTTTTAAATGAATGAAGAAAATATCGGTGAAATGATTATCAAATGTCCTGCATGCGGAATAGAAGGCGTTGCAAAGTCAATAATGAAAGAACTTGAAATACCTCATTTTGGAAAGGTTTTGGAAACAACCATACAATGCCCTTCATGCGGATTCAGGCATAGTGACGTAATTGCTTTAGAGCAAAATGATCCCGCCAAATATGTCATTGAAATTAACAAGAACAACTTGTCTGTAAGAGTGGTCAGGTCACAGTCCGCAACTGTGGAAATACCTGAACTCGGCGTTAAAGTGGAACCTGGTCCAAAATCCGAAGGATATGTAACAAATATTGAAGGGGTTCTTACCCGCTTTGAGGATGCCGTTAAAAAAGCGCTCAATTTATTCGATGATGCCCAATCACAGGAAAATGCAAAAAGGACTCTTAAGAATATCCAAGAGCTGAAAAAAGGAAACGGAACTGCAACTTTAATTATGCTTGATCCGTTCGGTCAAAGTAATGTGGTTAGTGAGAAGGTTGAAATTTCTGAAATTCCAGAAGAGGAATTGAAACATTTAAAAACTGGTTTTTACGATATTGAAGAATAAAAAAAAGAAGAAACATCATTCTTCTGATTCTTCTTCATCTTCCACAGGTGCTGAGAAGGTGAAAGTATCCTCTTCAACAACATCCTTTAATTTTAAAGTTTTTTGCACATCCATTGATAATGCATCACAATCAGCTTTGATAGCTTCCAAGTGTAACAAAATTCTTTCTTTTTCCTGATTTATTCTAGTGATGTTAGTGTATGGATAGATACATTCCTTAAACATTTCATAATCGACAGTGGTGTAAGGATATTCATTTAACTGTTTACATACATTAACCAAAATGCCATATAGGAAATTATTCATTTCAACTTTTACTCTTTCCCTAATCATTTTGTCGTCATCAAGATTTTTTTTCATCAATTTGACAACTTCCACCTTTGCGAAAGGCAATTTTTCATTTTTTTCATCATCCAGCACATTGGATTTATCATCAATCATTTCTTTTTCAGACACAATTAATCCTCCTTATTTTTTTGAAAAATTTGATCAATTTGACATCTTAATAAAAAAAAAGATGATGTCATCAATCTCTATTAATATATTTATGATACATCTTATATAAAGGTTTTGTTTAAATTAAAGAACTGATTTATTATTCAATAGCTTTTTGATATAAGTAATCAAATAATTAATAGGAAAATTAATAATATTGATAGTTGAGATTTTTAAAAGAGCGAATCGCTTACATAATCCACTAGGCATTTTAACAAAAAATATCTTCTAAAAACATTAAACATGAAACTAGCTTAAAAAAAAAAGGAAATAACTGTAAATCAAAAAGATTAATGCAAAAATGGTGAATTTAAGATTAATTTTAAAAAAAGTTTTAAAAAAATAAAAAAATAAGAGAAGAATTATTCATCTTCCAATTCTTCTTCATCTTCGACAGGTGCTGAGAAGGTGAAAGTATCGTCTTCAACAACATCCTTTAATTTTAATGTTTTTTGTACGTCCATAGCTAATGCGTTACAGTCAGCTTTGATAGCTTCCAAGTGTAATAAGATTCTTTCTTTTTCTTGGTTGATTCTGGTAATGTTGGTATATGGGTAAGTACATTCCTTAAACATTTCATATTCAATTGTGGTGTATGGGTAATCGTTTAATTGTTCACATACATTTTTTAAAACTGAATATAGGAAATTGTTCATTTCTACTTTTACTCTTTCCCTAATCATTTTGTCGTCATCAAGATTTTCTTTCATCAAACGTACAACTTCAGCTTTTGCGAAAGGTAATTTTTCTTCTTCCATCAATTCTTCGGAAGTTTGGTCAATCATTTCTTCTTCAGACATAATTACACCTCATTTGTGTTTTGTAAAAATATTGAT
Source organism: Methanobrevibacter sp. (assembly GCA_030539795.1). GTDB lineage: Archaea > Methanobacteriota > Methanobacteria > Methanobacteriales > Methanobacteriaceae > Methanocatella. The sequence goes on along the minus strand of JAUNXN010000017.1, from coordinate 17,804 downwards.
TCACTCCACAATTTCTTTAAAAAAGCATTATGTCATCAATATCAAACTATACATTTATTGGAACTTTTATTTAAAGGTTTTGTTTAAAATGAAAAAATGGAGCAGTATTTGATGGTTTTTATATATAACATATGAAATAATAAACCGTGAAATTAATAATTTTAATAGTTCTAAAATTTTGAAAAATCGTTTTAAAAAAATGAAAAAAAGTAGCTTGAAAGCTACTTTAATTCTATCTTCTTCTAAAAATATCGCCACTACCAAATATTATTGAAACTAATGTAAAAACAATCAATAATGCAATAAGATTTGCAGTAGGATTTTTTTGAAGGTTAGATACTGGATGTTGAATATTTTTAGCTTTAGCTAACTTATGGTCAATCAAATTAGTGGAACCATTTTTTGTGATATTATTTGAAGGATTTGTAATATTTTTAACGATTTTGACAAAAACAAAATCATCATTGTTTGTTAAATCAGAATCAAATGTATCACTTAAGACTGATGCAATATTTTCAAATACTCCATCTTTTATAGCTTCAAATTCCACTATCAATTTTTCTTCACCACCAGCGGCAAGCCTATCCAAAGACCATTCGTTGTTTGAAGTGTCAAATGTTCCTTTTGTAGCCATAAATGATTTTAAAACTAATGATTTGTCAAATATCTCATTAACTTTAACATTTAATGCCTCATCCGGACCATTATTATTTAGTTTAAGAGCATATTCAATTGATTCACCAACCTTATATTGATATTTGGAAACTGTTTTTACAATAGACAAATCAGCAGCAGGATAAACATTTACTGTATCTTCAGCTTCATTATTTGATAAATCAGGATCCATTTCATTACCTTTAACAATAGCTGAGTTAGTAATATTGCCAGTTTCTACAATTCTAGTGACAATATGTAAATATCTATATCCTCCAACTTCCAAATCACCAATATTCCAAGTATCACCAACATATTCTCCATCACCGAATATTTCCATGATTTCCAAACTATCAGGCAATACATCACTAACAACAACACCTGTAGCGTCATTATATCCTTGGTTTGAGACAATTAATTCCCATTCAACCAAATCATGATAATTTGCATTGGATGCATTGACCAATTTTTCAATTGCAAGGTCTGCGACAGGAGCAACATTAACTAAATCATAGTCATGATTGTTTGATTTATCAATATCATACTCATTAGCGGTTACTGTTGCATTATTGAGAATAATTCCCAATTTATTTGCATAACAGCTAATATTCAAGTATTCGACACCATCCTTTTCCAGATAGTCTAAGCTCCAAATACCGTTTTGATAGACTCCACGACTTGATTTATACTCTTTAAATATCAATCCATCAGGCAATTCATCAGTTACGCGAACATTTGTTGCCTTATCAGGACCAATATTTTTAACGCTAATCATCCAAACCACTACATCACCAAAGTATGGGTCTTCATTGGAAACCTCTTTTGTTACTGCCATATCAGCAGCCAATGGCACGTCGATAGATTCATTATCAATATTATTGGTTAAAACCGGATCATATTCATTTCCGGAAATCTCTGCAATATTGGTTATTTTTCCAGTTTTATTTACTAAACAGATAATCTCCAATCTTTGTGTTTCACCATTTTCAAGGCAGCATACACTCCATGCACCATTGTCATAAAATCCTTTGCTTGCAGTGTAGTTTACCAATTCCAATCCTTTTGGTAAAATATCATTTACAACAACATCATTTACCTTATCAGGACCATTATTTGAAGCAATTAAAGTCCATTTAATCAAATCACCATAGTTTGGATTTGAAATGTTGACCATTTTCACAATAGCCAAATCTCCGGATTTATTTACAGAAATTCTTTCACTGTCGTTATTGTTTCTCATATTGTAATCAAATTCAAGAGCGGATACGGATGCATCATTTGTAATGTTGCCGGTTGCATTAACCTGTGTAATTACATTTAACCTAATGGATTTTTTACTGTTTAAGTCACCGATATTCCAGATTCCAGTATTTGGATTATATTTTCCTTGAGAATCATCATCAATCCATATTAAAGATTTTGGAATCACATCAGTGAGTTTTACATCATGCGCATTATCTGGCCCATTGTTTTTGACGGTTATGGTCCATTCAATATAATCCCTGAAATCAGGATTGGAATTATTAACTATTTTGATAACTTCCATATCTGCTGCAGGAGCAACATTAATGCTTCTCTCAGCACGATTATTGGCCAAATTATAATCAAACTCACGGGAAGTGACATTAGCCACATTTGTTGTTTTGCCTGTAGCACCCACACGGGAAACAATATTCAACTTAACAGACTTATTAACCCC
>JAUNXN010000017.1:0-15351 GCA_030539795.1 Methanobrevibacter sp. | reverse complement strand
ACATCCACAGCCGGAGCGACATTGACCTGAGTTTCATCACGGTTATTTGTAAGATTTACATCAAATTCGTTTCCAGTGACATTAGCCTTGTTTACAATAACGCCAGTCCTATTGACTTTAGTAATGATATTGACAATCATTGTTTGTCCAACTTTTAAAGATCCGATAGTTAAAACACCTGTTTTTGGATTATATGCTCCATTACTATCATCACTATCCCATATTAAGCCTTCCGGTAAAATATCTCTTACAACAACACCTGTTGCATCATTAGGCCCATTATTTGTAATGTTCAATGTCCATACGACATAATCATCATAATCCACTTTGCTTTTAGCTGTTGATTTTAAGATTTTATTGTCTGTTTTTGGAATAACCTTGAATGTTGTTGCATTAGTGATTGATTTATAGTAAGTATCTTCAAAGTGTTTAGCTGTGACATAATATTTTCCAGGTTTTAGATTAGTTAGATTATCAGAGACTTCACCCAAATAGCTTGACTTTAATGAATGGTTATAAACAACAGTTCCATCTTCATGTTTTACTGTCATCAATACGTCCATATTATACTCACGGTCATCTTGGTATAGCTCACCACTATTTGTAGCACCTGAAACCGGATGTTCACCATCAATTTCAATTTTATCATAATTTGCAGCATTGTAAATTGCATTTGAGACCGCCAAGTTATCGAAATCCCCAATGTTGTTTCCGCCATAGATTACTGATTTGATGTTTTCCACATCCCCATAATAGATATCATGAGCTGAAATAGGCAAATGATAAACCCAAGCCTGATTCTGGAATAGTGTATTGTTCTGTAAGTTTAATTCAACGCCTTTTTTGTCAAAGTATATTGCACTGCCGTTTCTAGCTGTGTTCAATTCAAAGTCATTATCCTGAACTAAAACCTTTGTACTGTTTACATAAATAGCTCCACCCAATCCATCATTTAATTTACGTGCATCAGGTATTGCCTCATTTGCTATGAATCTTGAGTTTTTAATTGTTGTATCATCTCCTTTAAGATATAATGCTCCACCATCAATGTTAGCGACATTTCTCATGAAATCTGAATTGATTATTTCAACATTTGATGCATTAATGTTAACCGCACCACCATACTGTGATGCAAAATTGTCTTCAAATGCTGATTCTTCAATTTTGATATTGAACCCGTCTAATTTTACTGCTCCTCCCAATGGAGCCTTATTTCCTTTAAAAATGGAATTAGTAATGTTTAGATTCATGAAATCTAGATAATTCATCATAATGGATACCGCACCACCATATTTATTTGCAGTATTGTTGATTAAAGTACAATTATTCAAATTTCCTGATGCGTGATATGTTAAGGCACCACCATGGTCTGCACTATTGTTAATGAATATGCAGTTGTAATATGATGATCCGTTTCTAACACATCCTGCACCTCCATGAGATAATCCTGTTGCTGACTTTGCATAATTATTTACAAACAGGCAGTTTCTAACTGTTCCGTATGAAGGCATGGTATCTAAACCTATTTGGATTGCTCCACCATAGCATTCTCCATCCCTATCAACATGATTTGAATCGAAAATACAGTTTTCTATTAGAAAGTCATGGCTGAATGCGCCAACAGCACCAGCCGCACCAAAAGCTGTGTTTTGTGTGAAATTGCAGTTTCTAATTGTTAAGCCTTGGGCAGTTTCCGCCTTATATGGCGTATGTATTGCACCTGAAGTAACATCAGCATGATTGTTTTCAAATACGCAATTGTCAAATGTGACTAACCGGGCAGAAACCAAAACCGCACCACCCCTGTTATCGTTATAACCATTTACAAATTTTAAGTTTTTAAATGTGGATTGGGCACCGCCGGATGTGACCTTAAAGATTGTGCAATAGTTTTGAGCATCCAAAGTTGCCTGTGACGGTGAAGTAAAAGTTAATCTTTTATTTACCTCAATAACATCATCTGAGGAACTAGCTTTGAAATTTCCATTTAATTCTATTATATCATCATTTTTCGCACTGCTTATCGCTGTTCTTATATTATCAAAAGTGCCATCATTTACTCGAATAGTTTGGCCCAATACGTCCTTTTCATTGCTATTCATCAGCACCATTTGATTGTCTTGAGAATTTTCTAGCTTATCTTCAACATTTATTTCAAATCCCAGATCACCGCTTTCATTTAAATCCACAGCATATGAATTTTCTATATTCACCCCAACTGAAGTGAACATCAGACAGATGAAAAGCATTGTGATGAGGAATGATTTGCTAATAACTATCTTTTGAATATTCTTTAACATTTTAATAACCTCTTTGAGGACGTTATTACTACTATTAATTAACAAAAGCTATCAATCAGCAATTAAACTTTTTATTTTAGCCGTAATTCGAAAAGAATAAACTAATATATTGAATTTGAGAAAAATAACTCCAATTAAAAAGATGACTATGATTTAGCCACTTCACACAAAAAATTTTCAAACAAATTTTTCGCCATAATCGACAATCATTTTCCAATTTAATACAAGAAATTATACTTTTCCAAATCAGTACAAAATTTAACCGAAAATAAAAGATAATCTCTTTAAATCCTCAAAAACTTTATTTATCACTAAATTATTTAAATCTTTTGTAATGAATGGCTTAAATTTCTTAAATTTAAAAAATATTAGATTTAAAAAGAAATTAAATAACTACACTTGAAAAAAATATTTTAGTTATGAAATTTATACATTAGTATTAATTAACATTAAGGACAATGAAAAATGAGAAAGGAAATTATTATATTAATAATGGCTCTATTAATAATTGCTCCAGTTATACAGGATGTATCCGCATCCAAAACCGTATTCATAACTTCGGACAATATTATAGACCATGATCAAGATTTAAGATTCTTAAATTCTCTCAAACAATATATAGAAGAGATAAGTGGTGGTGAATTACAGGTAATAGTTGACAATCAGGCCCCTGCTGCCGGAGAGGGATGGAGGTCTATAAATGTGACAAGTGATGTGAGCGTTGACATTGCGGCATCGGATGCTGGAAACTACTATCAGCTGGCTTCCTCAACTGTCGATACCGATAAACAGATTGTCTTTATAAATATAGGCAACTACGATTTAGATAACCATTCAAACTTCCTTAGAAGAGCATGGGACGATAATTATTCAAACGAATCCCTTGCAGGAATGCACGACCCTGGAACATTCCTCAAAAATGCAGGAATCTATTATATCCAACCGGGCAAGGAATTCCCTGAAAATGTTGATGACGGCATTCTGTCCAAATATGATGAAAACATGAACAGTCAAATTGCAAAGGAAATCGTGGACATTGTTAACGGGTATGGAAACTATACAAAAGTTCTAAGCGGCGAATTAGTTACCACAAATAAATTATCTCCGCAAGGAATGGCAAATGCGAGCAAAATGCTTGTGGAAAGCGGAGACAAAGAAATGAAAGGACCATACGGTTCCTATTCAACCCCACAATTGCTATATCAAACTAGCGCTTACTTAAATGGAAATGGAATTGACATACCAAAAGAATATGACGGTCCGGAAAATCCATTGGGCATTTCATTATTTACAAAAGACACATACTCCATTTACGATTATTTCAAGATGGCAGGTATTGTCAAAAACTATATGGATGAAAATGGAAGGGCACCTGATTCAATCGAATATGAAGGAGCGCATATTGGATATTATGACTTAATGTATAACTTTGCAAAAATCACTCAAAACCATACTGATGCAAGTCATATGGGCTTTGAAAACGAATATCACTTTGATAAAGTTAACGATTCAATATTATTACACATATTCCCATTCGTTTTAATATTGTTCGTGCTTTTCATTGCTTATAAAATTTATAAAAAGATTAGAAGATATTAAATAGATAATGAATAAATTAAACGAGGCAAAATCATGAAAAGATATGTATCAGAATTAATAGGAACAATGGTTCTCGTATTGTTCGGTTGTGGAAGTGCAGCAATAGCCGGTTCAATGTTAGGTACTGTCGGAATTGCACTTGCATTCGGTTTATCCATTGTTGCTATGGCTTATGTAATTGGAGACATCTCAGGATGTCACATCAATCCTGCCGTTTCAATCGGTATGTGGATTGATGGAAGATTGGAAACAAAAGATTTGCTAATGTACATTGTATTCCAATGTATCGGTGCAATAATTGGTATCGCTCTTTTAGCAGTCATCATTAACTCCGCTCCAAGTCTTGGAGGATACATGGCTACCGGACTTGGCCAAAACGGATTTGGATCCGCATCCAGCGTAGGTTTGGATGTTGTTGGAGCAATACTTGTTGAAATAATTTTAACCTTTGTATTCGTATTTACTGTCCTTGGTGTTACTAAAAAAGTTGAAAACGGAGCTGTTGCAGGTATTGTAATTGGTTTAACCCTTGCATTCGTACACATCATGGGAATTCCATTGACCGGAACTTCCGTAAATCCTGCACGTAGTTTAGCACCTGCATTGTTCTTAGGAGGACAAGCTTTACAACAAGTTTGGGTATTCATTTTAGCACCTATTGTCGGTGCAGTAATTGCAGGTTTATTATACAAAGGATTAACTTCAGAGGATATATAATCCTCTAACCCTTTCTTTTTTTTAAATTTTAATACTTCCAATATAAGTATGGCCTTTAATATCATCAAAACTAGTTTTTTTAGAAAATTCGAATGTATCTTCATTAGCTACATACATATGTGCCAAGGCTATTCCGACATCGATGGAATTCCATTTCTTAACGAATTGGCGCTTTAAAAAATTGGCTTTCACCTGATAGACGTCAAAACCATCATCTGAATGTTTGAAATACCATGGCTGTGAGTTGATTGACGATGGGGCTAGTTGCGCCGGAATTAATCTTTCATCTTCCACATCGGAGATTTTAGATAGGCTTTTTCTTTTGAATGATGAGATATCCCTTGTCATTTGCTCGGATTTTCCAAAAGCGATTGAAATTACAAAATCGGAACTCTTTTTCTTGGGTGAAGCCAAACCGACCCAACAATTGCCTATATCAATGCTTTGAAGATACAGACAAAGCTGCTGGAATATGAATCCCATATCCACATGATTTTCCTTATTGTCGCAGTATATCGCCAAATAGTAGGGTGCGGAAAAGCGAGCGAGATTATTGACTTCATCTACCTCCACTATATCATACCTGTAACTGATGCCTTCATTTAAAAGTTTAATGGACCTCATGAACTCATGAATCAAATCCATATCAATCTCTTCGTCTGAATAATTCCTACAGGACTTTCTGATGTAAATCTGCTTTTCTAAATTCATTATCATTATCTATAGAGTTAATCCTTATTAAACTTTAAATAATATCTTAAAGATACATTATATATAAGGTGAATATATGAAAATTGTTATCGCAATTGGAGGATCAATTTTACTTAAGGAATATGACTGTAAAAGATTTCAGGAATACAGTGCCATCTTAAAAGATTTGGCTAAAGAACATGAATTATTTGTTGTCATAGGTGGTGGAAAACCAGCTAGAGAATACATCAGCGTAGTTCGTGACTTAGGAGCTGGTGAAGCGCAATGTGACGATATTGGAATCGAAATTACAAGAATTAACGCAAAATTGATGTTGACCGCACTTGGTGATGTGGCATATCAAAGAGTGCCTCATAATTTCCAGGAAGCACTTGAATTTTCAGCAACAGGCAAAATAATTGTTATGGGCGGAACTGAACCTGCACACAGTACAGATGCAGTTTCAGCAATTCTGGCCGAATACGTTCAAGCGGATAAGCTCATCAACTTGACTTCCGTTGATGGAATGTATACAAAAGACCCTAACAAATTTGATGATGCTGAACTTGTCCCTGAAATCACTGCAACCGATTTGCTTGAATTCTTAAGCGGAAAGGATGTTAAAGCCGGAACTTATGAATTCTTTGACACAACTGCAGTTCAGATGATTAAAAGGTCCGACTTGGAAACCGTTATCACAAATGGTTTTGAGCCTGAAAACTTAATCAAAGCAGTCAATGGTGAAAAAATAGGAACCAGAATTATCAACGAATAGGTGATTTGGTGGATAATCTTGTCGATATTGGCTTAAATCTAATGCACAAATCATTTAGAAAAGATAGAATTGAAATCATCGAAGAAGCCAAAAAAGCTGGCGTTCAACAATTCATTATCACAGGAACAAATGTTCATTCAAGCCAAATGGCTTGCGAATATGCTTCAAAATATCCTGGTACATTATTTTCTACATCTGGAGTTCATCCGCATGATGCAAAAACTTGCAATGGCCATACCATGTTTGAACTTGAAAAAATAGCTAAAGATGACAGCGTTGTAGCTATCGGCGAATGCGGTCTTGACTATAACAGGAACTTTTCACCGCAGGACCTTCAAAGAAAATGGTTTGAAGCCCAAGTTGAAGTTGCTGAAAGGACAGATCTGCCCCTGTTTTTACACGAAAGGGAAGCGCACAAGGATTTATACGATATCTTAAAAAGACATGACAGCGTTGTTGAAAGATCAGTAGTTCACTGTTTTACCGGAACTAAACAAGAAGCACAAAATTATGTTGATTTAGGTTGTTTTATTGGCGTTACAGGTTGGATTTGTGATATGAAAAGGGGAAGGGAGTTGCAGGAAGCCGTAAGCGCAATACCCCCTGAAAAATTAATGATTGAAACTGATGCACCATTCCTAATACCAAAAAACTTTGATAAAAAGCCTAAAAAGAATAGAAACGAACCGAAATATTTACCTCACATCCTCAATACAATTGCGCTCTGCATGGGTCTTGATGCAGAAGAACTTGCAGTTCAAGTTACTAAAAATACTAAAGAATTCTTTAAAATATAAGGAGATGAAAAAATGGCAGTAGAACCTCATAAACATTGTCCAATATGTGGAACCCCAATTCCACTAAATGAACTTGTATGCTCACCGGATTGTCAAAAAGTCTGGGATGCAAGATTAAACCAAAGAAAAAGATCACAAATAATCTTATATGTAGTTATCGCTATCTTTTTAATAATCTGGGCAGTAATGACTTTCATGAAGTAGGGATAAAATGATTTTAACTTCAGCAAATACGCTCACCAACAAAGAAATAATTGAATATAAGGGATTGGTTACTGGAGAGTCCTTAATTGGTGCCAATATTTATAAAGATTTATTCTCTGGTGTGCGCGATGTCGTAGGTGGAAGAACATCAAGATATGAAGAGGAACTTGAAGAAGCAAGAGACATCGCTATAGAAAGCATGAAGGAAAAAGCAGAACGTTTAGGAGCCAATGCAATAATAGGCATTAAAATTTCTTATGATAATCTGGGCGGCACAATGGGAAATACCATACTCGTAACTGCATATGGCACCGCCATAAAATATGAATAGCATGAACCTAAAAAATCACAAAAGGATGAAATATATCCGAGAGGCAATTTTATGTATCCTAATCGGTACAATTGCTGGTCTTGGAGTATATGGATTTTTCCTATATTTCCATATTGACATTTATGGGTGGAACCTGGGCTTAATTTTCGCTCCATTGGCAGCAGGTTATATAGAAACCATATTGGCCAATAGGATTATCGGTGAAAACATTGGAGCCATTAGTGCATTTTTTCTTTTTATCTATACAACATTCTACAGCTTCATATTGAAAAATCCGACATTAGGGTTTAATATTATAACCATCGGATCAATAGCCGTGATTTTGCAGGCGGCATTTCCAACATCAGTTAACTATATCATATTTTCATTAGGTTTTGGGATAGCATCCTATGTATCAGGATTCTTCAAAAAGGTTACAAATCATGTATATAATAAGATGTTAGGATATTATGAAAAATATGTGCTTAAAGAACCACGGATGCTTGATTTGGAAAAAATTGAAGAGAAAGCAAATTATGAAGTCCCAATATTCAATGAAAAAGAAAGCAATGACAACATCAACAATTTAGATTTTTATTTCCTGACAAGTTCGGATCTTACCAATTTGAAACATGAAGCCATAGGAATTTTTAATACGCATGCCATTATAAGAAAAAATAAAAAATTAAATCTGAGTCCACAGGAACTGGAAAATAAGGCATTGTACGAACTTAAAAAAGGAAAAGACGAATGTTTGATTAAACTAAGTGAAGAAATCAAATCCTCCGGCGGAAATGGCGTAATGGATTTGGAAATCCAATATGGTTTGATAGGTCTTGGAGGAGATAGTTTTCAAATAAACGCAATAGGGATTGGCGTTAAATTATTCTCATAGGTGATATTATGAATCCAGAAGATTTTATAGCACAATTAAGTCAAGAAGCAGGCATTGATGCTAATCAAGCCGCAAGCGTGAACGGAATTTTAGAAAGCACCTTTTTAGCTGGAAACAAAAACAAAGAAATGATTACCAAGCTAATCAGTGAGAAGCTAGGTGTCGATCAAGCACAGGCCAACATGATTTATGATATCGCTGTCGGTCTTCTTGCTACTGGTGTTCTAAGCAAAATAAAAGGAATTTTCAAAAAATAAGAGGATTTTAATCTTCTTATTTTTAAAAATTTGGAAGTGAAAAAATGGATGGGGAAGGAACAATAATCATACCGATTATCGGATATATAATTGCCTTAATATCCCCACTTTTAGGGCTAATTTATGGGGCAATATTGTTTTACTACAAAAAAGACGTTCCACTATACCGCAAACATGGTAGATACATCATATACCTTGCAATATTAGTATTTGTTATTGGTGTGATATCAGTAGCTACCGGAATAATTAAAGTATAATGAGTTAATCTATAACTCATTTAATCTTTTTTTAAACTCTTCATTATTCTTGCAGTTGGCAATAGCTTTCTTCAAGATATCTTTTTCTTTATCAACATTACCCTGTTTTTGATAGATTCTTATAACGGCTTCATATGCTTTTTGAGAATCCGGCAAGGCAAAAATAACCTGATTATATAACTCTAAAGCTTCATCCAATTTGCCGGATTTCTCCAGATATTGGGCTTCATTCATCATGTTTTTAATATTGTCGAATTTGCCCTCGCCTTTAGGCTTTATTTTTCCTTCAACATTTTTTAACTTATCAAAAATACTTCCTGCCTTATCGGCATCAAAGTTTTCTCCAACTTTTCTATCTCCGCTCATCTTATCACCTTATGGTAATACTCCCAACATTTTCAATGCCATGTATAACACCAATATTGAAAATATGATCTTTAACTTTTTTTGAGGTACTTTATGCGCCATTTTAGCTCCAAGTGAAGCCATTGGCACTGAAAAACATGCAATCAAAACAAAATTAATAATGCTTACATAACCAATTGAATATGGGAATGTGCTAACTCCCCAACCAGAAACCATATAAGATAAAAACCCTCCAATTGCTGTTAAGCTAATGAATATCGAAGAAGTCCCTATAGCTTCTATCATTGAAAATCCAAGAAGTGCAGTTAGGATAGCTATCAAAAATATTCCACCGCCAACGCCCAAAAGTCCTGATGAAAATCCAACCAGCAAACCGATAATTCCTGTTGAAACTAAATTCAAAGGAATTTTGGCTTCTTCACGTTCCTTATTGATGTTGACAAGGTTATTCACAGCAATGAACAATAACAGAAGGCCAAAAATAATTTCCAATATCCTTGAAGGTAGGGCTGACGCTACAAAACCTCCCAGAATACCTCCAATAAGACCAAAAATACCCAATCTAATGCCCGGCTTCAGGATATTGTCCATGGTTCTGGTGTGTCTGTAGGCTCCGCTTAAAGCTGTAGGAACAATAATGGCCAAACTGGTTCCAAAAGAAATCAAAATTGCAAGGTCCGGTGCCACTCCAATGTATTTTAACAGGAAGTACTGCAAAGGAACGATTAAGAATCCTCCGCCAACACCTAAAAGGCCTGAAGCAAATCCTGCACATATACCTATTAAAATCAGACCTATGAAATACTCAATTGGAAACATCATGATTAAAATTTTGTACAGTTATTATAATTATTACTTTTGGCTATTTAAAATTAAAAATTAACAAAAAAATTCGGAGAAATAGTATTATTATTTAATTTCAATCGTTTGCTTTAGTTCATTATCCTTTATATTGCAATATACCGAACCAATACCCAGATATTGAGTTGCAAATATTAAAACACCTAAAATTGCCCATATTATAACCTCAATCCCAAAAAATTCAGGTAAATTGGTTTGGATAAATGTCAAAATTGAGATTGCAACTACAATGGAAGTTAAATCTCTTGCATAATGTCTCCATCCAAATGAATCAATAAGTTTAAAAATAGCTTTGAAATCAAATGCACCGAATAAACTTTTAGTGTCAGCCAATCTGGCAAGTCCAATCTCTCCGAAAAAGCTAGTAACGTAAAATACAAGTAAACTTAAAATAAAAAAGATTACTGTATGAATAGGATTGTGTGCAAATAGCAAATTGAGTGTTTCATCAAATCTTAATAGCATTTCCTCAAAATTAAACAAAGGAAATCTGAACAATACAGCAATGAAATTTAAGACTAACATCTGAACAGTAATATACACAGAATAAACGATTGTGCCTTTAATTCCAAAAAGAACAACATCTTTTGGCATGATTTTCGGCAATCTATATCCATGGTCAATCCTATCACGGGTTATTGTCAACCCATATCCTGTTAACAACATCGAAACGATAATATTCATTGCCACTGCAAAATATAAACTAACATAAATATCGCTAAAAGTTGTAATAAGCCCAATGACAAACATTAACACTACTATGAATGCAAAAAATGGCTTATTATAACTGCAATATTCCCATACCTTTTTTAGTTTATCCAATGGCATTGACTATTCCTCAATTTATACAATAGAATTATTGATTATTTCTACAAACATCATTTATTTAAAGTATTACTAATTAAACTATTGTTAATGAAGATTAATAAAACTATATTGTTTGGATTTTTATTCATATTGCTTGCCGGAGTAATCTTTCTAACAGATATTTTAAATCCAATAATCAGACCAGTAACATATTTATTTTTAATGGGGTCCTCAAAAGGAAAGGACATTATGTTTTTTGGCCTTGTAGGATTATTCCTGATTTTATCCCAAGTGATTGACAAAGAAATTGATGTTACAAAATATCTGAAAATTTCAATAATAATTGGAGCGGTTTTATTAGTTTTGGGTATTCTTTTAGAAATCATATTTAGACTGCAGATGGGCATTAAGCTCAACACAGTATTCTGCGCCATGTCTAACACCATGAGCTCTACAAGCATTCTGCATACTCATTTGTTAAAGTCCATTTTGGGTGCGCTTCTAAGTCAAATAATGGGGCCGTTCATTCAAAGCGACATCAACACAGGCGTTGGCCTATATTCATACATTCCAAGTGCCAGTTTTTTAGTGATATTGCTGATTCCTGTCTTATTCATTGCATTGGTTTTAGCTATCCAAAAGCGCCCATGGTTTACAACATTACTGATTGCTTTCTTTTCAAGCTGCCTTATTATCGGAGCAATTGATGGTGGAATGTGGGGAACCCCTGCACTTGTAGGTATCTTAGGACTTTATTTGGTTTATAGAAATGGCTATTCCTTAAACTACATTGTTGGCACAATCCTTAAAGATGAAAAATTACTTGAAGATAATGAATCAATACAGCCAAATTATAGAAATGCCGGTTTAAGCGAAATTAAATACTGGTTAAATCGCTTTTTGCCGTATATAATTGTTGTTGTCGTTATAGCTTTAAGATTTACAATAGCACTTGCAGGAGCTGAACCGGACTATTATACCGTTGAAATCGCAAATATCACCGATGACGTTGATTTTGGAGACATCCCAATTGAAAAAATAAGCAACGGGACATATCATGTAGATTCATCATACAACGAAATGGAACTTCTCAACGATTTAAGAGTGCCATTGAAAAATTCCTGTGACTACTACACGGTTTCATGGAATGTATACTCCTACTTAGAGTGATTTTATGAAAAAAATTTATCTTATTTTGCCCATCCTTGCAGGAATAATGTTTGGATCAAGCGGCGTTTTTGTTCGAACATTAACTCAAAACGGAATCGGCCAAACAACACTTCTCTTTTTAAGGTTTTCAATAGCAATTATCCCAATATTTATGGCCATTATATTAACCGACAAGGAACTCTTCAAAATAGATTTAAAGGACATCCCCCTGTTTTTAGTCTGTGCACTATGCATCATAGGACTTAATCTATGCTATAACGAATCAATGAACACAGTGCCGTTATCACTGGCAGCTGTTTTGCTGTCCCTTGCACCAATTTATGTATTAGTATTCGCTTATGTATTATTTAGAGAAAAAATTACTGCAAATAAAATTATTTGTATGGCGTTAGCCATTTTTGGTTGCGTGTTGATGACAGGAATTTTAGAAAGCGACATTTCAAACATCCCCCTATTTGGAATTGCCTCAGGCATCGGTGCGGGATTGTTTTGGGCAATATATCTGATGGCATCAAAAAAATCAATCGAAAACGGGAAACATACATTTACAATTCTCATTTATTCAATCATCTTCATTTCAATAGCTTTGATTCCATTTACCGATTTCAGCCAAATAAATAATTTTATTTCAATCAATCCCCCTTTAGTCATAATATTTTTAGTCCTGCACTCAACATTTTCATTTGCCCTGCCCTATATCTTTTCAACTGTGAGCTTGAACTACATAGACTCCGGAGTATCTTCCATATTGCTATCAGGCGCAGAGCCATTCGCAGCATTGCTTTTTGGATTTATATTTTACACAGAAATTCCTACATTGCTGATGTTTTTAGGATTTTTATTGACAATAATCGCCATGATGATGTTAAGCAGAACCGAAAGTGCAAATTGAATTTTTTATAAGATCCCCTCTTTACAAAACCTTATTAATTTTAAAAATAAATCTTAAACTATGATTTATAGCATTATCATACCTACTTATAATGAAGAAGATTACCTTCCAGTTCTATTAGACAGTATAAAAGAACAGGACTTTGACGATTATGAGGTTATTGTTGCCGATGCCAACTCAACTGACAGAACCAGAGAAATTGCAGAGGAATATGGTTGCATTGTAGTCGAAGGAGGCCTTCCAGGAGTAGGTAGGAATAATGGGGCGAAAGTTGCCCAAGGGGAATATTTGTTGTTTCTAGACTCCGATTTGCAGCTTACAGAAGACTATCTAAGAGATGTCTTATATGAGATTCAAATAGAAAAAGCGGGAATAGCCATCACCCAAATGAAACCGATGTCCAATAAGGTTCAGGACAAATTATTCCATGATTTTGCAAATTACTTTATGATTGGAGTGGAAAAAATCAAGCCTCATGGTGCAGGATGTTACGGAATCATTGCAAAAAGGGAATTGCATGAGAAATGCGGAGGATTTGATGAATCCCTGACTTTCGGTGAAGATACTGATTACATCGAAAGACTTGCTAAAGAAGAGCACTTTAAAGTCCTTAGAAATGCAAAAATTGGTGTTTCAACCAGAAGACTTGAAGAGGAAGGAATTATGACCTTAATCCAACAATATGGGAGAAGTACCGTCAATGACTTTTTAGGAAAAAGGACTGAAGCAAGCGATTTGAACTATACCTTTGACCATGGCCATGAAAGACTTAGTACAACAAAGCTGTCAAGACTTGAAAGAGGCTTTGAAAGGATAAACAATGCTAAGGAAACTTATGACAACTCCATTCAAAAAATCAACTCAACAAGATCCAAATTTAAAGTTAAAAAGATAAGGGACAAGAAAGTAGTATTTTACTGCGTTTGTGGCGAAGGAATGGGACATGCAATACGGACGGGAGTTATAGTTGACAAGATTAAAGACGACTACGATGTTTACCTCTTTTCAAGCGACAGAGCTTATGAATACCTGAATTCCAAATTCAATAACGTGTATAAAATCGGCGGATTCAATACAGTATATATCAACAATAAGGTAAACAATTTAAAAACTCTTTCAAATGCTCTGAAAAGAAATCCGACAAACATGAAAGTGGGATATGAAAAACTATACAAAAAAGCAAGAGAACTTAGGCCTGATGTCATTGTGACTGATTTTGAAATATATGCCACTGTTGTCTCAAAGCTTCTCAACATTCCTCTGATTAGCTTAGATAACATCCATATGATGACACAAACCAAAATTGACTATCCTAAAAATCATTATACTGAAATGATTAAGGCGAAAGGTGTGGTTAAGACTTATGTCGTGAAGCCGAAAGTTCATATCCTAACCAGTTTCTTCTATCCAAAAATAAGGCCTGGAAAAAATGCAGTGCTATATCCGCCAATCATACGGGAGGATATTCTTAAGCTAGAGCCGACTGAAGGCGATCATGTTATCGTTTATCAGACAAGTCGTGAAAGCGTAAAGCTTGTTGAAAGGCTAAAATCCCTTAAAGATGAGAAATTCATAGTCTATGGATTCAATAAAAATGAAGTGGATGAAAACTTGACCTATAAAGAGTTCAATGAAGATGTATTTTATGAGGATTTGGCTTCATCAAAAGCGGTAATCTGCAATGGAGGATTTACGTTCATTACAGAAGCTATATGTCTTAAAAAACCTATTTATTCAGTTCCTGCAATTGGAAACTTTGAGCAAACATTAAACGGATTTTACGTTCAAAAATTAGGTTACGGAGAATATCACGAAGTAATGAGCGCTGAAAGAGTTAAAGAATTTTTAACTAGACTTCCAAAATATTCAGAAAGGCTTAAGAAAGTTAAAAAGACAAATAACGATGGAATCATTCGTGAATTGAAATACAGAATTGAAAAATACTCAAAGTGATAAAAATGATAACTTGCAGCGTTTGCGGATATATAAACGACCCTTCAAATGTAATATGTGAAAACTGCGGATCAGATCTCTCCGACAGCCCCGATTGGGGTGTGGGCTTAGATGATGATGACTTTTGGGAATAATGAATGACAACATGATGCATAAATGCAGGATGGAGCTTAAAAGATATTGGGACAAGTCTGGTGGAAAACCACAGCTTGTCGATGAACGTGCAAAGAAGTAATTTACTATTTCTAAAATTAAACCCCCATAAATGAAAAAAGTGTATATTCAATAACCTCCCCATTATTTTTTAAAAATGTGAATAATATTCAATATCCAGATTTTTTTCAAAACAAATATATATTATTTTAAACAACATTATTATATCATATTAATAAGTAAGGGGAGTATGGAAATTGTTTAATAAAAAATGCATGATAATAACTATCTTTCTTATAAGTCTAATTACAATATCTGCTGTTAACGCAACTGATGAAAATAGCACTG
>JAUNXN010000098.1 GCA_030539795.1 Methanobrevibacter sp. | reverse complement strand
ACCAAACCTGAGTGCAGTCCGGAAGACAGCCTTGCCCCTAAAATGCTTATCAAGCTTCCGCTTTCACCTGAAAACAGTGGAATCAATGTGAGTAAGCTTGGATTGGTAAGCAATGTTTCAACAGAACTGTTCAGGATTCCACCTGCGGAGCCTCCCAAAAAGGAGCATAAAAGCAATATAGGTGTGGACTGCTTTAAAATTGTTCTTGTCTCATCAGACAGGCGATAGCAGTAAACGAAGCTTATCAAAACTCCAATTACAATTACAACAAGCACAGCATATTTAACAATGGCATTTACATCAAGAAAAGCCAAGATGAAAGTTGACGCAATGATTGCCGGCAGGGTAAACAGGTCTCCAAAAGCAGCAATAATCGGGCTTGTGATATTGTCCGGATCCCAGCCATGCTCAAAGCTTTTGAATGAAACGAACATTGTTATCGGAAGCATTATCAAGTTTGAAATCAATCCTGCGATTGTACAAATCAAAACAAAGTCAACTACAGACATTGACGGTGAGTTCAATAGAATACAGAATATCTTAGCTACAACACCTAAAAATATTGACAATACCAATGTCAAAACAAATGATGAGAATATGTTGTTGTTCAAATCCTCTGAAAATTCGAATTCGGGAGATATCAAACCGATGTGTAAGCTGGTTGACAGCCTTGATGCAAATGATCCGAAAATGTTTCCCCTCATTCCGATAGCTCCGGGAATAACAACCAAAAGCCCAGGGAATGTCTCGAGGAAAAAGGTCATTTTGCCCAGGATGATACCGGCTATCAAATCTCCGACTGCACAAATCAAAAGAGCAATCAAACCTTCCTTTATGACGTTGTCATGTTCAGCGTAAAAGTCGGAAAACGCTTGAGTGGATAGTGAACTGCGAATCCTCTTCCGTTTTTCTTTCACACGTATCACTACCCCTTATCATTTTAATCACTCAGTCTAACTCTTCTTCCAGTTCTTCTGGAATGTCATCAAATGAACAGGCTCCTGATGCCAGTTTTTCAAGCAAATCCGCACCTTCGTCTGTTCCTTTTAAAATCAATGTATCTCCCGGCAAGATTGTGGTATTCTTGTCAGGGCCGTAAATCCAGGATGAACCCCTTCTGATTGAGATTACTCTCATACCTGTACGATTCACTAAAAGCAAATCTCCTAAAGTATTATTAGCTAATTCTGATTCTTCATCAACAGTAACTCTAACAATACTTTTATCTGATTCCTCCATCACCATCTTGAATACTGGGTGTGGCTTGAAACCAGTGATAACTAAATCAGCCAAATCCTTTGCCGCATTTGCCATACTTTCTGTAGCTTCTGCAATTTCTAAAAGAGCTGTCAATTTTTCAGCATCCTCATATGAGCGTGCGGCCACCAATGATTCCTTTTTGATTTCATAATTCATTGCATTAACTTCATTTTCCAATGTAAGCACTTCTTCAGCAGCGGTCTTGCTGTTGAACAGTACCGCCGAATATGCCAAGTCAACCATCAGTTCCGACATATTCTTCATTTCGATTAAAAGATTTTTGATTGACAATTAAATTACCTCATAAGTCATTTGGATTGACATGCAGCAGGCATGCCTTTCTAAGTTTCAATAATGTTTTCTTTTTGGATTTCAAGTCATCCACTTCTTCTAGAATGTTTTCCAAAGGTTCTCTTAAACATTCAACGGCCTCTTTTGAATGCAGCCAGTTGCATTCCTTGCAGTTCCAGACGTTTTTGCCCTTAATCCAGCTTCCGCCTGTTGCTGAGTCTCCGCATGGATAGAACGGACAGTAGCAGAAATCGCAGTATTGGCCGTCATAGTGGCACGGGTAGAACTCGCATTCCCTGTTGGGTCCATGTGCGACCTCCCCGTTGAGGAACTTTTCATAATGATTCTGTGATAACGGATGAATTTTAGATCTTATTACATATCCTCTTGGGGTCACCAATTTGCCGTCCTGAACATAGGTTATGTCATTTCCGACAATCAGTGTGCAGGACATGTTGACGATGTCTTCTGTCAAATCCTTGAGCTTTACGATTGTCGCTTTTGGCGGTTCGTATGTACTGTCAATGATTCCTATCAATGCATCTTCGCCTTTGATGTCCAAAACAGCCTTTTTAAACCTTCTGAAAGGTTCCTTACGGGTTTTGCTGATTGGATTGTAGATTGCAACAATCAGATTGGCTTCAAGAGCGTATCTCAATTTCTTCTCGATTTCAGAAAGAGGAGTCAGGATATTGCTCAGGCTTATTGCCGCAAAGTCGTGCAATGGAGCTCCAAGATGGGATGATGCATAATTTAGTGCGGAAACGCCGGGATAAACCTTTATTTCAACACCGTCATATTTGCTGACGATTTGATACAGTACGTTTGCCATTCCAAAGACTCCAGGGTCTCCGGAACTGATTAAGGAAACTGTTTGGCCTTCAAGACTTCTTTGAATTGCATATTCCGCTCTGGCTATTTCATCGCCCATTCCCTTTTTGACTATTTCCTTACCGTCAATCAAGTCTTCTATCTGGTTGATGTATTTCTTATAACCTATAATTACATCGGACTCTTCAATAGCCTTTACAGCGCCTAAAGTCATGTTCTCTCTGTTTTGACCAATACCAATTACGTTAATCATTTTGCATCCTCATCTGTATAGTTTTAAAACTGAAGTTATTGTTACCGTGTCAGCATCGACCATCAGACCGTTTCCCCTATAGGTGGCATCGGCTGATGCAATTATTTTATAGGATGGGTCCTGACTAATGATGATTTGGCCTGATGTTGAATTAGGAGAAGCGTATCCCAAAGCCTCAATGTTTACAGTCAGATTCTTGTTTTTAGTATCGTCACGGGTGGATACGTTCATTGAATCAACATTGACTCCATCAACCTTCGACATTTCTTCCATCTTCAGTGCGACATCCTTTTTATTGGTTATATTAACTGGAGTCGGATCCTTAATCAAAGCCTCATTGACCTTTTCGGGGTTAAAGATGCTGGTTATCTTATCCACCTGCATCTCCATCAGGCCCTGAATGTTGGGGGCTTCGGAAGTCACAAGGGTATATGAACTGAAAAGACCCACTTCAAAAAATATAACAAATAAAATGATTATTAAAATTATTCTGACAATTTTATTCGCCATGTTATCACATTCATTATCTTATAATATGATAATTTCTATTTTTAATATATAATAAAGATAACTAATATCATTGATTAATGATTATCCTTAAATTAAATTTATATCATTTGAAACTATTGATTTTTTATTGAAATATTTATTTAAGAGTGGAAAATTGTTTAATTTAACAACAAAGAAATTAAATACTTAATTTTAGAAAAATAATACTATGATTTCAAGAAATATTAAAAAAATTAAAATAATTTCGAATAAACTATACTCAATTTTATCTACTTTATCTTTGAATGACTTTTTAAAAGATGAAAACGGAGGGCTTGTTTTACCATTAAATGGAAAAGCCTTAAATGATGAAGAATGGATAAAATTTAAAGCTTTAAAAATTGACAAAAATATAAAATCTATAAAAAAATCTAAGTTGCCTTTTGATTTTTGTGAAAAAGCCTGTGTTTTAGTGGATGAATTTAGAAGAAAAACTTATAATTTAGAAGAGGAATGGGTGATTTATTTTGATTATTCAACAGGAGAAGTAATTTACTGTTTTGAAGGTACAAGTGGTGAGTGTAAATGCAAATATGAAAGAATAAATTTTAATAATAAAAATATCGCTTCAATCCATAATCATCCAATGAATTATTTCTCATTTCCATCGCCAAATAACTTTGATATTTTAAAAAATAATTTCGAAGATTATGAAATTATTATTGCATTTAATTCCTATTGGATTATAAAATATAAAGGAATAATTAATGAAAATGAGAAGAAAATAATCAATGAAGAGATTAAATTTATTATTAATGAAATAGGCAACAAAATTATTCAAAACAATAATTATGATAAAGATAAAATTAATTATAAAATAGAATATAACGTCAGTGAATTTTTGTTAAATTACTTTAATAAAAAAACTAAAATTAAAGCATATAAGATGGAGTATGAATAATGTCAATGAAAAAGAATAATGAGATAGGATATTCAAACAAATGCAAAGGATATCCCCACTATCCAAACCAATGCTTCGATTCAAAACAAATAAATAATCTTGAAAGTTTAGACAAAGAGCGTGCCGATGCATTAAAAAATGAATTGGATGATTTTTTGAAAAAAAGGAATAAACAAGCAAAAACATCTGAATTTCAATGAAAAATCAATATTAAAAAATAAAATTCTCAAAGTTTATTAACATAGAAAATTAAAATTTTAATTAATGTCAACTAATAAGATTCTATTAAAATTTGCAAAAAAGGGAATCAACCTATCACCTGAAGCTTATGATAAAGTCATTAATGCAGAAAATCCTACAGATTTTGCATCTTCATTAATAGTTAAATTAAAGGGTGATAAATTCTCATCAAAGGACTTGGTTTCCGTCAGCGGTGAAGTTATTGATGAAATAACAGGGAATGTGAAAAAGGATGATTCCCAAAAAACGCTTGAGCCTAAGAGTGATGATGAAAAGCCCGTCGAAGCGCCTGTAGTTGAAACACCACCTGAAAAAGAAACTATCGATGATCTTAAAAAGGAAAGTGACGTTCCTGAAAAGCACATCAACAAAGAGATTTTGGAAGCGTCCGAAACCATCAAGAATGAAAAAATCAAATTCAAAAGAAACGAACAGAAAACCAATGTCAAATATGACTTCAAGGTAATTCAGGACACATCCAAAAAATCATATACAAGCGGGGAGCTTGAAAACCTTATTGCCTACTTCAAAAGCAGATATGAAAAGCTGTCTGCAATTCTTCAAAAAAGGCCGGAACTTAGAAACTTCACAAAAATTGCCGACATAGACGAATCTCAGGAAAGCCTGACATTAATACTGATGGTTCGTGAAATCAGGTCAAGCAAAAACGGCCATAAGATTGTTGAATTTGAAGATGACACAGGAACAATCTCAATTTTATTTTCAAACAAGAACGATGAGCTGTTTGCCGAAGCCGAAAAGCTTGTAAAGGATGAGGTTGTGGGCGTTATCGCAAATAAAAGCAGCGATTCCGGTTTTGCTTTCGGCCAGCAAATCCTAAACCCTGGCGTTGTCAGAATTCCCGAAAAGAAAATGGATTTCGGAATCGTATTCCTCTCCGACGTTCACATCGGAAGCCTTACATTCCTGGAGGATGCATTCCAAAGATTCATTGACTGGATAAACTGTGAATACGGTACAGAAGAGCAGAGAAGGGTTGCCGAAGACGTCAAATATCTCATTATCGGCGGAGATATTGTGGATGGTATCGGTGTCTATCCGAACCAGGAAAAGGAGCTTGCAATCAAGGACATCACAGAGCAGTACAATGAAGCCGCCAGATTTTTGGGAAACATCAGAAGCGACATCAAAATCATCAT
>JAUNXN010000097.1 GCA_030539795.1 Methanobrevibacter sp. | reverse complement strand
AAACCAATTGATGATGAAATCGAAAGATATGTAGAGGAAGTCGAATTATACGAATCCGAAGTTACAAATCTGCAATACTCACCAACACCAGAAGAAGTGAGATTTGCTGCAAACCATATCCCAGTAGAAGTTTCAGGAGAGCAAACTGACCAAGTTGAAGTATCCCACAGAGACCTGGAACGTGTCGAAACAAACAACATCCGTGGTGGAGCGCTTCTTGCTATGGTCGAAGGTGTAATTCAGAAATCCAAAAAGATTCATAAAATCTCTAAAAAATTGGGTCTTGACTGGGAATGGCTTAGCGAATATTCAAAACCTAAAACAGACGATTCTTCAAAGGATGAAGGAGAATCTGATATCGTTAGCGAACCTAAATACATTCAGGATATCATTGGAGGAAGGCCTATTTTAGGATACCCTTCTGAAAAGGGAGGATTCAGATTAAGATATGGCAGGTCAAGAAACACCGGCCTTGCTACCATGGGCGTTCATCCTGCAACAATGGCACTGCTTGAATTTTTAGCCGTTGGAACACAACTTAAAATTGAATATCCCGGTAAGGGAAACTGTGTTGTTCCTGTTGATTCAATTGAAGGTCCGATTGTTAAACTCAAAAATGGAGATGTTGTAAAAATTGATTCCGTTCGCCAAGCCCGCGAACTTAAAAAAGATGTTGTTGAAATTTTATTTTTGGGAGACATGCTTGTCGCATTCGGAGAATTTTTAAGAAACAACCAACCTTTATATCCATCCGGATGGTGTGAAGAATGGTGGATTCAATTGCTGATGAGAAGTGAAAACTTTGATAAAGACAACAATGATTTGGATATGTATAAGCTAGAATACGAATATCTCTCATCAATAGAAGCATTTACCCTATCTAAAAACTATAACATACCTCTCCATCCGAAATACACCTATTGCTATAATGATGTTACCATACAGGATTTGAATTCCCTGATTGACCTGATTGAGAAATGCAAATCCACATATAAACAAGATGAGGGAATCAAGCTGGATTTATCATTCCCTAAACGAATTCTTGAAATTATCGGCGTTCCACACACGGTTCGTGACGGAAAAATTATCATTGACCCAGATCATTCTTATGCACTTTTAGTGACATTATCCAAAAAATTGCCGGAAAAGGGCAGTACAATAGAGGCCGTAAATGAGGTTTCACCTGTTGAAATAAAGAATAAGGCTCCGGCATATATCGGTACCCGTGTAGGCAGACCTGAAAAATCAAAAGAAAGGTTAATGAAGCCTGCACCTCATGGACTATTCCCAATCGGGAACAATGGAGGTTCCAGAAGATTAGTTGCAACTGCCGCCAAGAAAGGAAGTATAAAAATTGACATATCCAGAAGAAAATGTACAAATCCGGAATGCGGCATCAGCTCATTCGGTTCAATATGTCCTAAATGCGGCGCCCCGACTGAAATGGGAAGTCCATCTCAAAAAAGTATTCCTCTTGCATCCATGCTTAAAAAAGCGTCCGACAACGTTAAAGTGAGAAGGGTGGATGAATTTAAAGGAGTAATGGGTATGATTTCCGAATCAAAATTGCCTGAACCTCTTGAAAAAGGAATATTAAGATCTAAAAATGGAGTATTCACATTTAAGGACGGTACAATTCGTCATGACTCAACCGATTTGCCGTTAACCCATTTTATTCCAAAGGAAATTGGCGTTACAGTTGAAAAATTGCTTGAAATGGGTTATGAAAAGGACTGCTATGGAAATCCGATTGAAAATGAAGACCAAATCATCGAACTCAGAGTTCAAGACATTGTAATCTCCGACAACTGCGGAGAGTATCTGCTGCACACAGCCCAGTTCATTGACGATGAGCTCGAAAGGTTTTATCATATGGAACCCTTCTACAACGTCAAGGAGAAAAGCGATTTGATCGGGCATTTGGTGGCTGGACTTGCGCCCCACACATCTGCGGGAGTTCTTGGCAGAATCATCGGATTTACAAAGGCATTAGGCTGTTATGCTCACCCTTATTTCCATTCCGCAAAACGTAGAAACTGCGACAGTGACGAAGATGCAGTAATGTTGCTGCTGGATGCATTAATCAACTTTTCAAAATCATACTTACCAAACACTAGAGGAGGAAGTATGGATGCTCCTTTAGTTTTATCTTCAAGAATTGACCCTGAAGAGATAGATGACGAATCACACAACCTGGACATCTTTGAAAGATTCCCTGTTGAATTTTATGAAGAGACCTACACTCCTCATAAGCCTGCCGAGGTTTTAGAATACATTGACAATGTTGAAAAGCATTTGGGAACCCCGGAGCAGTATGAAGGATTGATGTTTTCCCATCACACATCAAGCATTCATGCGGGTCCAACAGTCTGTCTCTATAAAAGATTGCCTTCAATGAGAGAAAAGGTTGAAGCGCAAATCTCCCTTGCCGAGACCATCAGGGCTGTTGACCAGCGTGGAGTTGTGGAAAAGGTACTGTCATCACATTTCTTGCCTGACATCATGGGCAATTCAAGAGCATTTTCCAAGCAAAAGGTAAGATGTACCAAATGCGGTGCAAAATACAGAAGAATGCCACTTACAGGAAAATGCAGGTGTGGAGGTAACCTGATTCTTTCCGTTTCAAAAGGGTCAGTTACAAAATACCTTGAAATTTCACAAGAGTTAGTTAATAGATATCCCGTTTCCCATTACCTGAGACAACGTTTAGAAATTCAAGAATTTGGTATTAACTCTCTATTTGAAAGTGATAAGTCAAAACAAAGTTCTTTAGATATTTTCTTCTAAAGAATTCATATTACTTTTCAAATGCTCTTGGACTTTTAGTTTATATGCCGAAAACATAATAAATTTCAGAGCACAACAACTTTGTTCGATACAAGACGAACAATTTATATACAACATCAAATAAAGTATAGTGTAGATGTTCGTACCAATACGAACAATAATTATACAAGTGCTGACAAATAGTATAGCATGTGGGAGATTACTCTCCCGATGGGATAATAAATTTTTTAAATTAAATAGGAAAATGGTGTGAAAATGGAAAAATTATCAGAATTAGGAAATAACTTAAATGAATCCGTTAAAATTAATGTAGAGAAAAATAACGGAATTAAAGAAAGATTCAGTTACGAAAAATTAGTAAAATCATTAGTAATGGTTGAAACTCCATTCTTCGAATCTGACAAAATTGTAGCTACTGTAGTATCTCAATTATATGACGGAATTAAAACCAAAGAAATCAAAAAAATCGTTTACGAATGTTTAGAAGATATTGACCCAGAAATTGCCAACAAATACTTAGCAAGTACCCAATTAAAAGTACGTACTTCAAGAGATACTATTGAAGCATTCGACTTATCAAAAATCGCAAATACATTAATCGAAGAAACCGGAGCAAGTCAGGAAACCGCTTTCGAAATCGCAACTGAAACTTGGAAAGAACTCAAAAAATTAAATGTTGAATACTTGACCGCTCCAATGATCAGGGAAATGGTCAACACCAAATTGATTGAATACGGTTTAGAAGATTTAAGAAGCCGTTACACCCGTTTAGGTATTCCTGTATATAACATTACCTCTTTAATTGAAAACGGTAACAGGGATAACGCAAACATGATTCACAACCCTGAAAGTATTCACAAGCATGTGGCTGATGAAGCATTAAAACAATACGCACTTTTAAAAATGCTCCCTGCACACTTAGCAGATGCACACATGTCTGGAGATATTCACATTCACGATTTGGAATTCTTCGCAGGAAGACCTTTAAACTGTATGCAACATGATATAAGAACCTTCATCAAATACGGTCTTAAAGTGGACGGTACCGGTGACCACACCTCAATTGCAGGAGCACCAAACCACATGGAAACTTTAATGAACCACACCGGTGAAATCATGCTTGCAGCACAACAAAACATGTCTGGAGGACAAGGAATGTCCCTTTGGAACGTATTTGTTGCACCATTCGCAAGAGGAAGAACATATGATGAAATCAAACAGTCAGTCCAAATGCTTATTTACAACTTGAACATGGCTTACGCTGCAAGAGGATCACAAGTTCCATTCACAAGTATGGCATTGGAATTCGGAGTTCCTGATTTCTTAAAAGATGAAACCGCATACGGACCTAAAGGTAAAGTAGTTGGAACCTACGCTGACTTCGAAGAAGAAACCAGATTAATCCAAAGAGCATTCACTGAAACATTACTTGATGGAGACAATGAAGGAAAACCTCATTTATTCCCAAATACCATCTACACACTCCGTAAAGAAACAATGACCAGTGAATATGAAGATGACATCAGATTAGTTCACGAATTATCTGCAAAATATGGTTCATCCTACTTTGTTAACATGTTCCCTAAATACAGAGGAAAAATGGCTAACTACATGGGATGCAGAACCTGTTTACAAGACACCTGGACCGGTGACTGGGACCAAGACTGTTTAAGAACCGGTAACCTCGCATACGTAACCTTAAACTTCCCAAGAATCGGATACCAATCCAAAGACGAATCCCAAGTATTCGAATACTTAGATGAATACATGGATTTGGCAGTCGAAACCTTAATGCTTAGAAGAGAACAAGGATTAAAATGTTTAAACGACTTCCACATCTTGCCATTCTTAAAACAGCAAGTAGCTGAAGAATCATACTACAGAATCGAAAACTCAACTTTATCCTTTGGTTTTGTCGGACTTAATGAAATGTTATTATCATTATTCGGCGAAGGTATCGAAAATGCCGACGCTAATAAATTCGGTATAAAATGTCTCGAATACGTTAACGACAGAGCTAAAAAATTACAAGAAGAAACCGGACTCAGATGGTCTGTTTTACAAACCCCTGCTGAATCTACTGCATACAGATTTGCAACTCTCGATAAAAAACAATATGGAGATCAAGCTATCGTACAAGGAGACGGCAATGCTAACTACTACACCAACTCCTCACACGTGCCAGTAGACACAGGATTATCCTTAATTGAAAAAATTAAAATTGAAGAGCAATATCACAGTTTAACTCCTGGTGGACACATCTTCCATGCATTCATGGGAGAATCATACTCCGATCCAGATTCCTTAATGAGTTTAACCAATAAAATTGCAAGAAAATCCGATATCGGATTCTGGGCTTACAGCTCAGCTTTAAGTTTCTGTCTTAAATGTAAAACTTTAATGAAAGGGCTAAACAATACATGCCCTACCTGCGGTGAAAAAGAAGATGTAGAATGGTATGACAGAATTACCGGATACGTACAACAAGTTGGACGTGCAAAATCCGCATCCGGAGGTTGGAACCCAGGTAAACGTCAAGAATTAATTGACAGAAGAAGATTCGAAGATAACTAAATAGTTATCTTCTTCACACCATTTTTTTAACACCAAAACCATCCAAACTTAAATACTAAAAAAATGAGTAAAACACATTTTTGAAAAAAATTTGAAAATATTGAATTTTGCCCTAAAAACTAAAAGTATATTAATACCATTAAACTAAAATTATAATATTATCATATCA
>JAUNXN010000096.1 GCA_030539795.1 Methanobrevibacter sp. | reverse complement strand
CAATGATATCCAAATCGGACATTGCACGAATTACTGCTTCAAATCTGAATTGGTCATTTCCTTTTCCGGTACAACCATGTGCAATTGCAGTTGCCCCTTCTTTTTCAGCCACTTCTATAAGTTTTTGGGCAATTAATGGTCTTGCAAAAGCGGTGCTTAATGGGTATCCTTCGTATTCTGCATTTGCTTTGATTCCACGTGCGATGTATTCGTTTGCAAATTCTTCTTTAGCATCTATATTGTAGTGTTTTAATCCTCCAATGTTAGCTGCACTGTTTTTTGCTTTTTCCATTTCTTCTTCGCCTTGTCCCACATCTACGCATGCAGTAATAACTTCTGCATCATATTTTTCTTCTAATAATTTAACACAGACGGAGGTATCTAGCCCTCCACTGAATGCTAATAGTACTTTTTCAGTCATAATCAATCACCATTAAATAATCTTAAATAAGAATAAGTATACATTAAATGTTCTCTTTTTAATAGTATTTATAATTTTAAAAAAAGTTGGCAGAAGAAATAAACTCTTAATTTAGGGGAGATAATTGAGGTTGAAAAGTTATATGTGTTTTAAATGTGAGCCCTAATTAAGAGTTTGGAGGAAAAAAGTTTCATGGAACTTTTTAATCCTTGTTTACATTATTGTTTTTATAGTATATAAAAGTTTAGGTATGCCTAAATTTCTACCAATAAGTTTTTGTCTTCAACAAATTCGATAAGCCTGGAATATGTCGGATTTGTTTTTAAAGTGTTCTTATTTCCAATAATGATTAATTTACGTTTGGCACGTGTTATGGCAACATTCAATCTCCTTAAATCCTTTAAAAATCCAATGTTTCCATTTTCATTGCTCCTCACGGTTGATATGATGATGATTTCTTTTTCCCTACCCTGAAAACCGTCAACTGTTTTTACTTCAACAGGGGTCTTGTCTTGGATTATTTTCACCTGATCTGCATAGGGACTTATGATTCCAATGTCTTCCTCTGATATTCCCGCATTCAGATAATCATTGGCAATGCTTACGGCAATTTCAGATTCCAATTCGTTGATGATTGATTTTGAATCCTTTAAGTGGGTTTCACCGAAATCATCCACTTTTGATGTATCGATGAATAGAAGCGCTTCCTCATCATGGCTTGAATCAAGCAGATCGTTGATTGTTATTTCATTCACGCTCTCATCACTTTTTAAGCCGTTATTGTAAAATTCCTGATTTGGAAATTTCATGAGCAGGCTGTTCATTCTGTATTGGACGTTCAATAACTGGGATTTGAAAGGATATCTTTTAATCAGCTCTTCGAATAATGTTTTTTCTAAAGGCTGTGCCTTTTCACTGATGATTGTTGGCGGAAGCTGCTTGTGGTCTCCTGCAAGAATGAATCTGTGCGCTTTTGCAATCGGAATTAAGATGCTGGGGATTGTGGCTTGTGAAGCTTCATCAATGACTGCAACATCAAATTTGGTTCGTGCAATTGATTCAAGAGCCGCTGAGGAATTTGTTGACAGTATTACATTGCTCTTTTCAATGATATCCCGAATCATTCTGTTTTCTATCCTTTTTATTTCGCTATGGGCTTCATCAATTTCCTGATTGATTGCAATCCACTGTGCCATGGATTTCATTTGGTCGGGACTTATTCCACGACCTCCCTTTCCCTTTGAAGCATTGTACAGTATGTCATAATCGCCAAAGCCTCTCCTGTACTGTGGAGTCGGTTTTGTGTAAACCTTTCTTTTTTCTATCAGCTTGTCGATTTTCTTGTGAATCTTTTTGATCTTTTTGTTTAATTCATGATTTTCAACCTTATATGCTAAAGTGTGTGTAACGTTGTGTTTTGAGACTCTTTGGGGATGCCCCAGTCTTGTCAAGTTTAATTTTTTGTTTTCCATCAATCTTTCCAGGACATTGTCCACGGCGGCATTGCTTTCGGCTGTAGCCAAAACTTTATGGCCCTGCCTTGTCTCCTGTGAGATTAGCTCAACCAGGGTTCTGGTCTTGCCTGTTCCAAAAGGCCCATGAATCAAAAAGAAGTTTTCGCATGAAAGCGCATTTTCGATAGCTGACTTTTGAGATTCGTTAAGGAACTGGTCAATGTATGCAATATAAGGCACTGGGCGGTTCTTTTTAGGATTCCTGTCATTTAACATGTATTCCAGTGCATTCTTTCCTTTCAGACTTAAATGATTCAGATTTTCCTCCATTCTTCTGAATGTGATGTCATTTGCATATAAGTCAATGCGGACTTTCTTTTTTAAAGCCCATTTCGGAACTCTCTTATCAAAAGCGACTTTAACGAATCTTGCTCCCTTTTCGGTCACTGTTCCTGTCAAATCGCTTCTCAGCGGATTGTCCGTACTGATTAGGACCATATCCCCAACTGATATTTCAGTTTCAATCTTTTCGGATCTTCCAAACTGGACAATCTGCATTCCCAGTTCTGTTCCTTGCCGTTTTCCTTTGACTTTGTTGATGGCTCTTCCCAACTCTTCTCTTTTCTGGCCGGACATAGTACTTATTTCACGGGTCATCAGGTCAATTTCGGCATCCCTTTCATAATTAACGAGCCTTATTAAATTTTTGATATATTTTTTCATTTTCATCCTTATTTTTAAATAAGAGTTTCAATGTATAATTAATTATGGTTTTTAAAAAGATTGAGGGATTTGACAATTTGGAAATGGATTACATTTCTAATTTTTCAGGAGGTTACATTTCTAGAAATAGGAACCTTTTGGAAAAATTGGAATTGACTAATCTCACTCAATTTATTTTAGAAAAGTCTGTTTTTGGAACACCAATCTTTAAGTTAGGCAGTGGTGGCAATAAACTGTTAATTTTATCCGGAATTCATGGAAATGAGCTGCCTGCCCAGATTGCAAATGTGAAACTTTTGAATAATTTAATTAATGCCGATTTGTATAATACCATATACTTCATTCCATTTGCAGCTCCAAAATCAACAATGAACAATGAAAGGACTTTCAATTCAATGGATTTGAACAGGTCTGCCCACATTAAAAATTCACTAAGCAGTTTGATTATTCAGAAAATTGAAGAGCTGCATATCAATTTTGTCGGCGATTTCCATTCAACTGCCCGCAACAGCACTCCGGGGTTCGAATCAATTTTTTCATCCAAATCCCCAACTCCTGAAAGCTTTTTGATTGCAAATTATATCTCAAGGGATGTCGGATCCAGATTGATTCCGTTTGATTATGCAGGTTCATCTTATAAGGGCGCTGTTGAGGATGTCTGCAATTTGAATGGCATTCCAGCAATTACTGCTGAAGTATTGTGTCCTTTTGCCAATGTTGGAAGGGGCACAGTTGAAAAATCATATATGCAAATGGAAAGCTTTTTGAATTATTTTGGCATCTAATTTTTAATGTTAATTAGTCTGATTGACATGTATTTTCACTGTAGGTTGCATAACTGCAAATAATTGTAGTGCAATTAAGAAAAGATATTGATTTTACTTAAATAAATTTGCTTAAAAGTAAAATAAAAATTCAAAAAAAATAATAAAAATTGAGCATATTTTTTGGATTAAAATAAGGGGGAGAATGAATGGCCATTTCATTCTTCTTTTTTTTTAATTTTTTAAACATCTACTAAAAATCCAAAGAAATTTAATTATTGGATGCTACAATACTATTTTTTCAATATAGAATACTTTTCAAATGCTCTTGCATTAATTATTTTTAATATAGAGTTATAAGTTTAAGTAAGGTGATTTAAGTGCCATCTTACAAGGGACATTCGATATTTGCATTAATACTCGCATGCATGTTTTTTCACAGTCCTCTGTTAATTGCTTTAACATTCCTCGGTGCAAATATCCCGGATTTTGACCATGAATTCAAAACGGAAAATGTCTATAGGATGATTATCTTGGGGTTAATAGTGTTCATTTCACTTTATATGCTTAAATTACCTTATTACGTAGGGTTGATTATTGTATTTCTAGGTGTCACGTTCTATTTTTCAGAACATCGTAGTTTTACACATTCGCTTTTTGGGGTTTTAACATTAACTTCCGCCGTCAGTCTGGTATTGATATGGTCGTTGGAGTTAATTCTTGCCGTGACACCTCTCAATAATCAATATATGTTAATGGCAGTATTGCTTATAATTATCAGCTTTTTATTTTTGAACAGGAAGCTTCTGATGATTTTTCTTCCAGTATTTTTCCTTAGCTTATTTGTAATTCCAAATGCAGAGTTTTCATATATTGAAGTCGTTTTAAGCTTATTGTTGGGTGTGTTTTCTCATGTAGTATTGGATTCGTTCACTCCTGCAGGAATTAAAATATTTGCTCCGATATCCTCAAAAAAAGTTTATAGAAACTTTGGATTGGTCATGATATTCCTATTGGTTATTTGCGCGTTTTTGTATCATGCCCCATTTTTGTTTAACCTGTTTGAAAATTATGTTAAGGCATATTAAAATCTGTAATTGCAAACAAAAAACAGTCCTGAATTTTTAATCCATAAACAGAATTTAGAAACAATGTAAAGTATAGGCAATTCAATCAGGGGTCCGATAACAAGTGCAATGGATATTAATTCATGTCCCGGAAACGAATTTATTGCTATGGCCAGTGCCAACGGTGAATTGCGTGCAAGTGTTGTCATTGTTAAACTCGCATATTCAGAATAACTGAAATTAATTTTTTCAGACACTAATAAATCAATTATGACATTAACAATGAAAAATATTATTAAAGGGATGAATATTGTTACAACGGAGTTTAAATTTGTAAATAACAATTCTCCCTGGCTTGCAAAAATGCAGAACACCGCAAGTGATAAAAACCAAATTTGCAAGTCTGTAAAAATTTCTGTTGCTTTTTGTTTTAAATCATCTTTAAGCAGGAATTTTGTAGTTTGCGCTGCTATGAAAGGTATGACAATAACAATTAAAAGTGAATAAGCTAATTGCACATAATCCATTGTATTTCCGCTTGAGAAAAATAATATCAGATATATAGGAAGCAAAATGATTTGCAAAATTAGGTTAATCGGCAATATTGATAGACTTAAGGTCAAGTCTCCCTTTGCAAGTTTTGTAAATACCAGATACCAGTCTGTACATGGGGTTAGAATCAGCATGAAAAACCCGATAAGCACGTCAACATTTCCTTTTAAGAATAATGATCCTATAAAATATCCGAATAATGGCGTCCATATGAAATTTATTATTAAACTTGTTGATGTAAATTTGATATTCTTAAAGCTGTCTTTCAAGTCGTTTAGGGGAACTTCTAAAAATAATCCGTATAACATTAGGCATAGGAATATATTGATCAGATAAGAGGTATTATGAGCTATTAAATCAATATTGCTTAAAACAAGTCCTAAAATCACCGCGGAAAATATGATTATCGGTTCTAGTTTTTCGATTAAATCCATGCAATCACCTTTTTAGGCATGACTAAATTTGTATGTCTTAATATATATATTTTTTAAGTTTATACATTTTTTCTTATTTTCCAATTTAGCCATGTTTTTTTCCTTATTGCTTTCATTGGGATATTATTTTGTTCATTTAATTTTTTTTAGAATATTTTTAATATTTTTTTAGAA
>JAUNXN010000095.1 GCA_030539795.1 Methanobrevibacter sp. | reverse complement strand
TCTTCCATACTCTTTTAATTACGTATCTTCCGGTGGAACCGATTAATGCGAGTAAA
Source organism: Methanobrevibacter sp. (assembly GCA_030539795.1). Classification (GTDB taxonomy): domain Archaea; phylum Methanobacteriota; class Methanobacteria; order Methanobacteriales; family Methanobacteriaceae; genus Methanocatella. The sequence continues at coordinate 5,561 of JAUNXN010000095.1, read as the reverse complement.
TCATACATTTCTTCAGGACAGTTTAAGACTACTTTTCTGTGTTCGATTACATCGAATACTTCAAATTTGAATCCATCGTGTAAGCTTGGGTCAATTACAAGACCTGCAGTGTTGAATGGATCTGCAAATATTCTGAATACCGGCAAGTTGAATGCACCAGGTTCGGTTTTGTCACAGCAGAATATGAGTACAGGATCAGATGGCCTTTCTTCAAATTCGATTTCTGCAACACCAGGACCCATACCTTTGATGTTACCGGAGAAGGTATCGGATAATAAGTCTTGACCTGCACCGTATAATTTCAATTCACGTGCTCTTTCAGTAGCTTTCATGAATGCAGTGTATGCAGTTTTGTGGACTTCTTCGTTTTCTTCCCCTTTGTCGTGGGTCATGATTAAGTCTATGTCGTCTCCGCAACGGGAGATATAGTAATCTTTTATGATGCCAGCTTCTAAAGCTTCGTTTAAAACTTCATCACAAATGTCCATTAATTCTGGGTGTGCGACACAGTGTCCGGACACACTTCCAATATCAGCTTTAATTACACTAACAGTAGTTTTCATATTAATAACCTCAATTAGTAAATTATTATTTACTAGACATTATTTATTTTTGATTTGTATACTATTTAATTATTGTTGTCTTTAATATTTAATACTTAAAAAAAAAGTTTACTTATCAAACGCTCTCTCCATTATTTTATAGTATCCATTCTATATAATATATACTATCATAATAGAGAGGTTAAATTATGGATAACGAACTATTGAATGAAATACATATGGTTAAAAACCATTCAAAACGCACAAAAGAAGTTTATCGACGTGCAGTTGGAAAATATACAGAATATTTTTCTATGAGCATGACAGAACTTCTTGAAGAAGCCGAAGATGAAGAAGAACAGGGCATAAGATGGAAAAAAAGAAAACTCAAAAGAAGATTATTGGAATTTAGACAACATTTAATTGAAAACTACACCTTAAACACTGTTAAAACAAATATGTCCCCAATACTTTCCATTTACAAATACTACGAAATAGAAATATTGGATATTCCAAGGATTAACAAAAAAGCTGTCAAAACTGCAGAACCAATCACTTTTAAAGATTTACCTGATAAACAAGTAATTAGACAAGCTTTAACTGTTGCAGACCCAATAATGAAAGCCGTGATTTATTTTATGGCATCCAGTGGTTGTGCAAGAAGGGAAACATTGAATCTGACAATCGGAGACTACATTGATGCGTTAAGCGAATATACACAAGAAACAGACATATATTCCATTATCAATAATTGGAATTATGACAATCTTGTTATACCAACTTTCAATGTTTTAAGGCAAAAAACCGGGAAATATTATATTACCTATTGCAGCCCTGAAGCAGCCAATGCAATTAATTCCTATTTGCTATCAAGAAAAGACCCATTAACTAGAGAAAGTCAATTATTTAAAATTGGAGATGTCTACCTTATTGTAAAATTCATTAACATAAATAATGAACTCGGATTAGGTAAAGTTGGCACTTACAATAGGTTTAGAAGCCACATGCTTAGGAAATTCCATGCATCTGCATTATATAATGATGGAATGAACAGGGACAAAGTTAATGATTTGCAGGGAAAAGCAAAGAATAAAACTGATGAAGCTTATTTCATGACAAATCCAGATGATTTGAAATATGAATATATCAAGCACCTGCCTGCAGTTACAATAAACCAGGAAGTTGAAAAGTTAACCATCAAATCCCCTGAGTTTGTACAACTGGAAAATCATAAAAATAAATTAGAATCAGAAATTGATGTTATTCTCAAAAGGGTAGATACTCTTGAGGATATGAGAGAAGAGTTCGAGGGTCTTAAAGCGCAGGTTGGAAAATAAGTTTGATGTGATGGCATTTGACGTGTGTTGGATGCCATTGCCAAACATCCCTCTAACATCTATATAATCAATAGCTACTTTTTCTAGTTTAATTTAATTGGATTGATTTGACATTAACGACCAGGTTTCTTGAAATCATACATGATTTGAAATTGCGATATACAGGAAATGGTTTTAAAATGGATTTGTGAACTGCTGGTGCTGGCGTTAATGTTATTCAATTCAAAGAATTAGATCAATCCGATTATCCTTTCACCTTTTTCAGTTATTCTATACATTCTGCCTGTTTTGACTTCAGGATTGACACATTCAATTAGCCCCATATCCAACAGCTGTTTTAAAGTGTTATAAAGATAGTTATGTTTAAAACTTCTGTATTCCATAGTCCCAAGACCTAATGCTTCTTTAACATCTTCCATATTCCAATTTTCACGTCCTTCTTCACTGTTCCACCTGTAAATGGAACTGCAGCTTCTCTCGGATATTGTTCTGTTTTTCAAGCAGGCTTCAATATCATCAAAATCTTCTACAAGAATGAAATGGGAATTGGTGGAATAAAATCCGAATTTTTGTACTCTTTCTTTTTGAGGAATGGAATGGAGGAATTTTTTTGCATCCTCATGCGTGCTGTTCCAGGTTAATCCTGAGCAGTCATTTTCATCTTCAAAATCAATTATGTTGGCTTGTATCCATTTCAATAGGTTTTTATCGGTTTTTCTAATCATTTTCATGTTCACCCTTTTAATGAATGATGTATTAATTGTTTTTCTATGACAGATTATTTAAATTATCAGAGAGAGCATTTGCGAAGTAATATTGATGGTCAATTTTTCACATGATTTTGAATTTTCATTTTATACATATGTTCTCTTGTGTCGAAGATTGCTGTTGAATTGTTTATACAATCTTCCAAAAATACAAGGCTTATGGACACAATTTTTTCTAAAAAAAATGAACAGTTTAGCAATTAAACTCAATAGTAATGTTTAAATACACAAAATGACAAAGTTAAAAACGGGTCTTACCAACCCAAAGCAATATTACGAGGTGAGAACAATTTTTCACACTCGTACAACTCTTTTTTGTTAAGACCTAAACATCACTATCCGGAGGTAAAATATCAAAAAAACTATGAGAAAAAAGATCATGATAAAAGGATTATAAAAAAATAATTTTATTTTGGATAACGAACTTTTATAAAATTTTTTTAATATAATCCTAGAATGGGTCAGTAAGAAAAATAAAAATAATTATGCATGCGACCAAACAAGCTAAAAATTAATATTTTCCAAAACTTAACCCAATATCTAGTATATTTTAAGGAATATATAAATATTTATACATTTAAATCAAAAGTCTTATTCTATTCTAAATATTCGGTAAAAAATGAAAAATTAATTTTACAAACATGCTATTTTTATTTTCAAAGACTTCTGACCCATATTGAGTTTTTAGACTGTTGATCATTAATCCCCATGAGGGAACACAGGAGATAAACACAATGTGTGAAGTGATAAAACCCAGGTCCAATGAAATAATAATCTTCAATAATTTCAGTGCACTTGAAGAAGCCATTGCCGAAATCCAGGAAAGCGATAACATCCGCAATGAAAGGGAATTCTTCGAGTCATACAGAATCAAGATAATGAAACTGGATTAAATACCAGTAAATGGCGAACACAGAATTTAAACACAAAAAAGGAGTCTTTAAAAAATGTTAGAAAAAGAAATTGACGGAGTAACCCATGTTGTAGTCCCAAAGGACATGTGGGATGAAATGTGGGATGTTATTGATAGTATTAAGAAAATGGGTGATTTGAAATGAGTAGCTATTCACCCTTTGCAAAACATTGCACCAGTGAAGATATGGTAGCTTTGCCTAACCAGTTCCAAGAAAACTATCATGGCATCCTAACTCACAATGGTGAGATTAAAGTTGCAAAAGGAGATGTTGAACAGGAAATCCTCTACATTGACGATGACGGTATCGTATTAGTGGATGGTGGAAAAAAAGCATACCAGACACTAATACACTCCAAACTATTGTCATTGATTCAATATGCAACAGCTGGAGATACTGCATTCATCAAATTCATAAAAGGTGAATCTTACATTGTTGGATTCAGGAAAAACAAAATGGAGAAAAAACATGGAACAAACAATTCTTGAGATGCAAGAAAATCTTGTTGATGGATTATTCATCGCATTTGCAACTATTGATGAAGAATGTTATTATTCACTGACCAAATCTGATGAATTCAAATTTCTGGATGAAAAAACAGTATTCATACGTAGAAAAAGTGGAAGACATTCAATAATCAACTTGAATTGGATTATTGATATCAGCATAAGGCGAGGGTTGATTTGAATGTCCAAACCGGCTAGATTATATCCAAAAGATGAACCTATGAATCCCAATCCAAAAATGATTTTCATTGGAAGCATTATATTTGCCATAGCTATTGGCTGGATTGGAATTGCAACCGCAAGCTTTGGAGTATTATAAGAGGTGAGATAATGGTAAAAGCAGAACTTATAGAAGAACCACAGGTTTCAAATGAAACAGAAATAGTCAAAGTTGATAATGTCCCTAATGTTGATGTGGCCATTGAACAATGGGACGCTTATCAGAAACTCTGTAAAGGATTATTAAATGACACAGACTATCAGGAAATAATTGTTAAAGAAAAAGATGAAGATGGAAACTACGTTAAAGTGAAAAGGCACTTTAAAAAGAAATCCGCATGGCAGAAGCTCTCAAGAGCATTCAATGTTGATACTGAAATAGTTGACCGTGACCTTGAAAGGACAAAAACCGGAAGGATAAAAGAGGCATACTACTGCGTTAGGGCAACATTGCCAAATGGCCGCAGCGTTGAATCCGATGCTTTATGCTCACGTTCTGAAAAAGGAAAGGACAAAGTTTCAGACCACACAATAATGTCCACTGCAAAAACTCGCGCAACAAACAGAGCCATTGCAGAACTGATAGGTGCTGGAGAAGTTAGTGTTGAAGAAATGACAGCTGAAAAAATGGTTACTCAAAACCAGTCAAGATTCTTAAAAGAGGACAATAGCTAAATCCTCTTTAATATTTTTTTAGGAGAATGAAATTATGAGTTTTAACGATAAACAGACAATATTTACAGGTACTCAATTGGATTATGAAGAAATTGTAGAAATTCCGCAAGGTTATGAAAAAGCGGAACTGAAAGACTTTGAAGATGGAACCCTAATCAGAGGCAGGCCTGAAATGGCTTCAGTCACTTCTTTCACATTTGACGATGACGGTGAGGAAAAAACAGTGAACAGATTCAAATTATACATCTTTCAGGATGCTGACCAGTTATATATTGAAATCAATGTTAATCTTAAAAATGATGGAGACATTCACAAAAACGTCAGAAAAGGAAGTGTATTATTTGATTTCCTAACCAGCATTCTTGAATTGGAAAATGCAGGTTCAGTCGGCAAATCCAATATTTTAAGAAATGTTGATCTTTCCGAATACCGTGAATTCGTAAACAGATTATCTGAAATGACAATCGAAGTTAAAGAGAGAACCGGAAATTATGTGTTCTACAGTTTCATAGTAAGGGACGTTCAGGTATAAGGTAATTAAAATGAGTGAAGGAAGTTCAGCTATACAAATCAAAAAAGCTATCGGTAATGTCTATAAACC
>JAUNXN010000094.1 GCA_030539795.1 Methanobrevibacter sp. | reverse complement strand
CTCGTGAGCCACGACATGGACCTTGTAAACACCATATGTGACGATGTAATCTATTTTAATGATATTAATGGTATTTAATCATTAATATCCATTTATTTTTTTTATAACCATTATCTTTAATAATAAAAACATTGTACAAAAATGTGAAAGTTAATACTTTTTTTAATAAAATATTTAATTTTTTATTACTCCCCTTAGATAAATTTAAATATTATATTTTAATAATATTTTATTAATTGTTATTATTTAAAATAATAATTTTTTTAATTATTATAATAACAAGACCATATTTAGAATTGGAGAAATTATAATGGATACAAAATACATTATTGGAATAATAGCAATAATACTAATTGCAATAATTGGAGGAGCCATGTTCTTAGGAGGAGGCTCTTCTGTACAAAGAGCAGACAATGAACTAGTAGTTGCTGCTTACAGTCACGGGGGAGAACCGGAAACCGGTTTTGACCCTATCCTTGGTTGGAACTACTACAGCGAACCTTTGATTCAATCAACATTGTTAAAGGTTAACAGAAACCTAGATTATGAAAATGATTTAGCTACAAGTTGGAAAGCAAACGATAACTTTACTGAATATACCGTAAAACTCAGAGATGATGTTAAATTTACGGATAACTCAACATTGGATGCAGAAGATGTTGCATTCACATTCAATGAAGCAAAAGCTACCGGAGCAAGTTTAGATTTAAGCAGCATGGACAATGCGACTGCTGTGGATAATACAACTGTTAAATTTGATTTAAACAAAAAGGATTCAACTTTTGTAGATAAATTTGCATACATCGGTATTGTTCCATCAGATTCATACAATAATGAAACCTACGGATCCAACCCGGTTGGATCAGGACCATTCAAATTTGTACAATGGGACAAAGGCCAACAAGTAATCTTAGAGAAAAACCCTGACTACTATGGAAAACAACCGGAATTTGATAAATTGACCATTCTCTTCGAACAAAATGAAGCTGCATTAAATGCTGCTAGAAACAAAGAAGTGGATGTTGCAGCAGTGCCAATGCAATATGCTAATGAAACAGTTGACGGATATAACATGGTTCTTATGGATACAATTGACGTAAGAGGCCTTACCTTACCAACAGAACCTGATACCGGCAAAACAACTGAAGACGGAAGCCCAATGGGTAACAACATAACTGCAGACAAAGCAGTCAGAGAAGCATTGAATTACGGTATCAACAGAACTGCAATCGCTGAAGGAGCATTGAATGGAGTTGGAGTTCCTACTTCCGATGGAGTACCTCACTTATTACCATGGTACAATAAAGAAGCACAAATCCAGGATGCTGATGTTGACAAAGCTAAAAAACTCTTAAGCGATGCAGGATGGAAAGACTCCGATGGTGATGGAATCGTTGAAAAAGATGGTGTAAAAGCATCACTTAACGTATATTACCCATCCAATGCGCCGGAAAGACAAGCAATTGCTGTAGCTCTCGGTGAACAAGCAAAAGAATTCGGAATCGAAATCAATGCAACAGGTTCAAACTGGGATGAAATGGGATCACACAAATGGACCGACCCAATCGTATTTGGATATGGTTCAACAGATCCATCAACAATATTTTCCAAATATCACAGCTCACAAATTGAAACCGGAAACTACGCTATGTTAAATGACAGTGCTGTTGATGCACATATCGACAAAGCAATGGGCGAATCACGTGAAGCATCATATGATGATTGGAAAGCTGCATCTTGGGATGGAAAAACTGGATTCTCAGCTAAAGGTGACGCACCATGGTTATGGGTTGGCGAAATCAAATACGGTTACTTCGTAGATGACAGTTTAGACATATCTGAAGACACTGCATTAATCCAACCACACGGTGGAGATATTTTCGGAAATATCCTTGATTGGTCCCGTACCTCTTCAATTGAAGAAAGCAAATAAACAATTATGAGTTGAATTTATTTTCAACTCTTTTTTTCATTTAAACTTATTTTTCAATCAATTTTTTAATTTCCCAATCAGCCCAGACCATCGTAATGTTATTTGAAACAACTTCACCTAAGACAATTCCCATCCAGGCACCCCATACGCCAAAGCCAAATACAATAGCCAACAAATAAGCAAAGAATATTGTAAAGCCTGTTTCTCTCATGATTGTCTGAAACATCGCAGTTATGCCCTTTCCTATACCCTGGAAAACGTAAGTCGATGCAACACCAACTCCCATTGTTGGATAATAGATTACAATCCATGACAGAAATCCTGTAAGTTCGCCGGCAATCCTTACGCTGCTTTCGGATGATGCAAAAATAGATGCAATGTTTCCTGCAAAAACATTAGTCAAAACAGCTACGATAATTCCAATGACTATTGACACTTTCATCGCATATCTATGGGCAACTTGGATATTATTATAGTTTTTAGCGCCGTAGTTGGCAGCAATGACACTGATTAATGCAGTTCCAATAGCTAGAAGAGGTGTTGTACCGATGATTACCACCCTCCAGCCAGTTGAGTAAACGGCAACAGAATCCGTTGACCCGACAAAAGCCAAAAGCGCAGAAAATACCGCTGCAAAAAATGCATTGTTTAAAAGCTGAATGCTTGCAGGAATTCCTACCTTAACAATATCTGTTGAAATGCCCTTTTCATATTTGAAATTGCTTAAATTGGGTTTTAGATAAGTGTCCTTTTTAAGGTAGAACCAATATATCAAAATTAGAATAACAAATATGGCAGAAATCAGTGTAGCTATTGCCGCACCCCTAACACCTAAATTTAATGTGTAAATGAAAATAGGATCCAAAATCATGTTTAGGATAGCTGAGGCAATCATGGCATACATTGGCCTTTTGGTGTCTCCTTCCCCTCTGAAGATGCCGTATAACGCATTTGAAAGTATGATGAATATTGAACCGACAAGAATTATGACCCCATAGTCGCTTGCATAGCCAATGGTTTGGCCTGCACCCATCAAAGATAATATTGGATTTAAGAATATCAACAAAAGAATTGTTATTATTATTGAAAGAATAATATCGATGAGTATTGAGTGAATCGATGCATTATCCGCTTTTATCTTATTTTCCTCTCCGATATATTTGGATATTGCAAAAGCCGCCCCGGAACCCAAACCATTTCCGAAACCTACCAAAATCATGAATACCGGAGTGAAAAACCCGACACCCGCAAGTGCATCCGCCCCAAGACCTGATACCCATGCTGCATCAATTAGGTTGTAAAAACTAGTAATAAGCAATGAAATAATCAAAGGTATAGACATGCTGATTAATGCTTTTTTAGGATTACCGAGCATTATGTCTACACTATTTGATGAATCATTACTTTGCATAAGTAACTATTAAAATTTTTTCAAATATAAAATTAGTTATCTGATAATTATTCAACCGTTCGAATTTCCCAACAGTTGATGAAACGAGACCTTCATCATTTTGCGCAATTTTGAAACTCTGAAAATTGATTTAAAAAAAAAGAAAATGAAATTAGAATAGTGGATCTTTCACCATTCCAATTCTAAATGAGTTCAGGATAACAAGCAAGGTTAATCCTAAATCTCCGAAACCTACAGACATCATCAATGTGATAATACCTAAAATAGCCAATATTACACACAATAGTTTTACTGCAATAGCCACAGTAATGTTCTGCTTAATGATACCCATGGTCTTGCGGCTTAAAGAGAATAAATATGGGAGTTTTGAAATATCATCCTGCATTAACGCAACATCCGCTGTTTCAATAGCCACGTCAGAACCTGCTGCACCCATCGCAATTCCTATATTTGCACGTGCTAAAGCCGGTGCATCGTTGATACCGTCACCAACCATGGCAACATCACCAAATTTATTCCTGATTGTATCCAGGATGTTTAACTTGTCTTCAGGCATCAAATTAGAATAGACATAGTCCATACCGATTTCATCTGCAACGCTTTTTGCTGCAAATTTGTTGTCACCGGTAAGCATTATGGTCTGCACACCTTGGTCTTTTAAATCTGCGATGACTTCTGAAGCGTTTTGCCTGATGGTATCGGAAACTGTGATGATTCCTAAAACCTTTTGAGAGTTTCCAACGAATATAAGGGTTTTGCCTTCACTGGAGTACCTGTTGATTTCCTCCCGGGATATCTCAAAGTCTGATCCCTCAATCAAGGACTCGTTTGCAGCATAGAATTGCTCGCCGTTAATGTTGGCAATGATTCCTTTACCCGGAACATTTTTAAACTCTTCAATAGCATCAAACATTATATCATGTTCACTTGCATAATTTACAACCGCTTGCGCAATCGGGTGAGATGATTCGGATTCTAAGGAAGCCGCAATTTTGACAATGTCATCTTTTGAGTAATTTTCATCTAAAACATCAACATCACTTAATTGAAGTTTTCCCTCTGTTAATGTACCTGTTTTGTCAAAGATGACCGCCTTGACATTACGCATTTCCTCAACATATGTACTTCCCTTGATGATTACACCGTTTCTGGTGGCTGAAGTAATGGCAGACACCATTCCAACAGGAGTTGAGATTAAAAATGCACAAGGACATGAAATTACCAAAAGTGAAAGAGCCTTATAAACCCAATCGGTTAAGTTTTGGCCAAATAGGAATGGCGGAATGAATGCAACGCAAATCGCACCGACCATCATGATTGGAGTATAATATTTAGCCACCTTCTCAACCAAAGTTTCGGTTTCGGAACGGTTAAGCTGAGATCTTTTAACTAAAGTTACAATTTTGGAAATGACTGAATCCTTAGCCGCTTTAGTTACTTTGATTTCCATATATCCATCTTCATTAACAGTTCCTGAAAAGACTTCATCACCAACCTCTTTTAGGACAGGAACACTTTCCCCAGTGATTGATGCCTGATTGACTGATGATGAACCAACTATCACTTCACCATCCAAAGGAACCTTATCTCCAGGTTTTACGATTACAACATCACCGATTTCGACTTCATCAACATTTTTGATTTCTTCCCTGTCGCCCACCTTAACTCTTGCAGTATCCGGAGCGATTTCAACTAATGATTTGATTGAGCGTGTAGCTCTAAGTTCGGCATAGTCTTCCAGGAATTCTGCAATATAATAAAGGAAAGTTACAGCCGCACCCTCTTCAGGATGTCCAATGATAAATGAAGCAACACATGCAATACACATTAGCATTGCAGGGCCAACAGTGTGTCTTTTAACTAATGATTTGTAAGCCAAAATAGCTATTTCGTATCCTGCAATAACGGCACCGATCATGTAGGTAACTGTTACGATTGTTGGGTCAAATGATAACCATTCAAAAACATGGCCTAAAACAAATAATATACCGCTCGCAACGATAATTTGGATTGGCCTGTTTGAAATTAACGGTTTTCCTTCAGCTAAAAGTTCGCCATCGCCATGTGCATGTTCGTGGCCATGATGGTCATGGTCATCGTCAGCACAGTCAGGACAACCACAAAGACTAATTTCAATATCATCATCGTGGTCGTGTCCATGATGATGCTCATGCTCATGGTCATGGTCATGGTCATGACAACCACAATCATCATCAGTACAAACATCCTCCTCATGATGATGCTCAGGCTCATGGTCATGACAACCACAATCATCATCAGTACAAACATCCTCCTCATGATGAT
>JAUNXN010000093.1 GCA_030539795.1 Methanobrevibacter sp. | reverse complement strand
CCGCTGGTGGATCTTACTTCAAATACTCCTCCACCGAATTCCATAATGGTTACGTCTAAGGTACCTCCACCTAAATCGTATACCATAATGTTCATGTCATCTTCATCAGCTTTATCAAGTCCGTATGCAAGGCTTGCTGCGGTTGGTTCGTTTACGAGTCTTACAACATCAAGTCCGGCAATGGTTCCTGCATCTTTAGTTGCAGTTCTTTGGTTGTCGTCAAAGTAAGCAGGTACTGTAATTACAGCTTTTTCGATAGGTTCTCCTAAGAAACTTTCAGCATCTTTTTTAATTTTTTGTAAGATGAATGCGGAAATTTCCTGTGGGGAATACTGTTTTCCGTTTACAGTAACTTTGTGGTCAGTACCCATACTTCTTTTGATTGCACTGATTGTGTTTTCTGGGTTGGTTACTGCTTGTCTTCTTGCTGGTTCACCCACTAACATTTGACCATCTTCGGTAAATGCAACGTAACTTGGGAAGGATTTACCATATTGGCTTGCTCCTTCTGCAGAAGGAATTGTGGTTGGTTTACCTCCTACAAGCACTGATGCTGCGGAGTTACTTGTTCCTAAATCAATTCCAATAATTTTTTCTTTTTTAGTATCAGACATAATTATCACCTATATTTTTTTCATAAATAATTTTAATAAACGTTATTTTTTACAAACTATAACTTTTGAGTATTTAAGGACTTTATCTTTGTACATGTAGCCTTTCATTAGTTCTTCTATAATGTATCCGTTTTCAACATCTTCGGATTCCTGAACCATTAATGCTTCATGCTTGTTTATATCGAATTTTTCTCCTTTTGCAGGAATTTCTTCAATTCCTTCTTTTTTTAGAACGTCTTTGAATTTGTTGTATATGAGTTCAACGCCTTCTTTTAAGTCATCATTATTCTCAATTTCTAAAGCTCTACCAAAATCTTCATAACAGTCTAAAAACTCTTTTAAAACATTTTCATTTGCGAATTTGATTAATTCCTTATTTCTTTTATCGGTAATTTTTTTGAAATTTTCGAAATCTGCCTGAAGTCTTTGTGAAAGTGAAATGTATTCTTGAGTTTCAGCTTCCTGTTTTTCAAGATCTTCTTTGACTTTGGCCAACTCTTCATCTTTAAGAGCTAACTCTTCAAGAAGTTCATCATATTTTTCTTGAATATCCTGAGTTTCAGCTTCAGTTTCGCTTTTATTTTCGTCAGTCATATTTGCACCTTTTTTAGGTTTTTTGAAAAACTTTTGTAATAACTCTACACAGAGAATTGTGGCTTTCAGTTCTTTAACATTGGTTTTTAGGAATTTATGGACATATAGGAAAATGGTTCATCATTCAAGAGTTATTACTTTAAGTTTTTCTGAACCAAATATTAAAGTAACCAAAAGTTATCTTTCTCTTACATTATTATAGTAACAAAAAGTTATATAAAGGTTTCGATATAATGTATAATCATGAGCAATACAAATGACATTGAGAAAAGTGAAAAATCTCGCAGAAATGTCAATTCTTCTAATGGCCACATAGAAATTAGAGGAAACTATAACGACCAATTAGGAGGGATTGATAAAGAAGACATCCTTGATGTAATGGGTTGTAAGACTAGAAGAGATATTATAAATCTTTTAAGGGAAGAACCTATGTTTGTAAGTGAAATCTCAAATGAACTAGATATTGGTCAAAAAGCAATTATAGCTCATTTACGTGCAATGGAAGACATTGGAATATTGAATTCCTCTTACAAAAAGATTGTAAGGGGTCGTCCTCGTAAATACTATGATTTACAAAATGAGGTTAATATTCACATTACTATCAATAGAAATACTTTTGATGTTAATCTCAGTGATGACATGCTTAATACATTACAACTCCCATCAGGTGATGAATGGTCAAAACTTTTAGATATTGAAAAAAGAATTGATGATGGTCAGCTTGAAGCTATTGATGAGTTGAAAAACCAAATAAGATTATATGGAAATCTCTTGGAAAGGGCCGAATATATTCTTGAAAGAACTCTTAAAAATAGGTAGTCATCATCTTGTTTGAACAAATTTCAAACAATTCTTTTTTTTACTTTTTTTTAGCAATTATTGCCTGTCCAAGTGATACTGATCCATCGCCGGCACATGTATTTTTATGCTGTATGAAATCAAAGCCATTATTTTCAATATAGTTTTTCACGGTATCGGTTATGGCCTCGTTGTAGAATACGCCGCCAGTAGCTCCGATATCATTCAGGCCTTTTTTATCGGCGGCCCTTATTGCAAGTTCGCTTAAACCGCTGGCAACAGCAATTTGTCCTGCAGCTGCAACATCTGCCTTTTTCTCGCCGTTTTGGTATAATTTCACAACTTCCCTCAGTATTTCAGTAGTGTTTAAAGTATTGCCTTCAAGGATAACCGGAATTTCTAGTTTTTTAGTTGAATAGTATGCAGAAGATTCGAGCTTCATGGAGCATTCCCCTTCGTAAGTTCGCTCATGGCAAATTTCCAAAGCAACCGCCATTGAATCAAGAACTCTTCCAGTACTTGTTGTTATTCCAACATTTATTCCAGCTTCAATCTGCTTGAAAATATTTTTTATTTCAATATCTCCATATTTGAAGTAATCGGAGTAATTTCTAATCAGATTCTCATCTTTTAAGATGCTTGCAAGCATTCTTGCAGGATATTTTGTTGCAACATCTCCTCCAGGCATCAATTGTGGCTGGAGATGGGCTAATCTTTCAAAATCCTTGATGTTGGTGTAGAGTATTTCTCCGCCCCAGCTGGTACCGTCGCTTCCATAGCCCACTCCGTCAGCGGCTATGACAATCATTTCATCAACTGAACTGTCGTTTGCAAGGGCAACGGAATGCGCATGGTGGTGCTGGACAGGCATTACTTCGGCGTCATATTTTTCGGCCAGCTCATATGCAAGCCTTGTTGTAAAGAAATGAGGGTGCATGTCACATGCAATCACATCAAATTCGTTGATTTTAGTGATTCTTTCCATATTTGAAATCGCTTCCCTTAAGAATTTCAATGTTTTCGGCTTGTTTGTATTTCCGATATGCTGTGAAGGATATGCAATGTCATCCTTTGCAATCGAGAATGTCACGTCAAGCTCAGGGCCTAATGCAAGTACGGTGCTGTCATTAACATCATAATTTATGGTATACGGTTCGGGAGTGTATCCTCTTGACCTTCTGATGAATGACAGTTCGTCGTTTCTGAATCGGATTACCGAATCATCGCACCTGTTTAAAATTTGGCGGTTGTGAACTAAAGAATAATCATTGACTCCGCCTATTATGTCTTCATTTTTTATCATCATAGGCTCTCCGGGGATATTGGCTGATGTCATGACATAAGTGTCAATGTCTCCCTCATCAAAGAGCAGATAATGCATTGGGGAGTATGGAAGCATGACTCCAATATTGTGAAGGCTTGGAGATAGGCTGTCCGGGAAAGGATAATTTTCCTTTTTCTTTAGAATAACAATTGGCCTTTTATTTGATGTGATTGTAGCGATTTCCTTATCTGTTAGATGAGCATAATTTTGAAGACTTTCCAAATCCTTGCACATTACAGCAAAAGCCTGATTTGGACGATTAAGACGGCTTCTCAGCTCTTTGATTGCTTCATCATTATATGCATCGACAACCAAATGTGTGCCTCCGATACCTTTAATAGCTAATATTTTACCTTCTTTTAATTTCTCGGCTCCATATCTTATTGGATTTTCAGTGTCTATTCTTTCCAATCCTTCATAAATTTCCATTTGGGGACCGCATTCGCTGCAGCATATCGCTTCGCCATGATAACGTCTGTTTAAAGGTTCTCTGTATTCGACAAGACAATCGTCACACAATGGAAATTCGTCCATTGAAGTTCTTATTCTGTCATATGGCACACTTTCGATTACAGTAAATCTTGGCCCGCAGTCTGTGCATGCATTAAACGCATATTTGTAACGCCTGTCTTTGGGATTTCTAATCTCTTCAAGGCATTTGTCACAGATTGCAATATCAGGGGGAATTACGCTTATGCCTGAATAGGAATCGCCACTTTCAATTATCTCAAATGTGTCATAATTTCCTTTTTCAATTGATTCAACATTCATGGAGTTGATTTTCGCAATGGGTGGCAGTTCTTTAGGAAGTCTGTCAACAAACAGATTGGCATTTTCCCCTTCAATAATGATTTCAACTACATTTCCAAGGTTTCTTACGTATCCTTTTAGATTCAGCTCACTGGCTAGTCTATATACATATGGTCTAAATCCTACTCCTTGGACTATTCCCTGTGTTAAAATCTTTAAAGCATTCATTAAGTTATAATATTGTAAGAATTATTATTTATACATATAATATTATTGTTTTTAAATATTCAAATATTGATTAAAAATGCTTTAAAAGGTGAATAAAGAATGATAACAGATGAATATATTAAAAACATTGATAAAATAGAGCCATTATGGAATAGGATAGTATTGAATGTATTAATAAATCATATATTTTTTATCTTAATATAACATAACTAAAAGTTATGTTATCTATGCGATTGGCCTAATAATATATAATAAGTCATTAAATCAAAAATAGGAAGGTTTATATAGAATTTTGATACATAGGGGAAAGTAGAGAAAATCAAACAAAAAAAGAATAGTATTTTGGATATTTTATAAAATAGAAATAATTGGAGTGATTGCATTGTTAAGTAAAACTGACAACATAAATTATGCTAAAAATAAAAATATCGTTTATCATGATGAATTATTAAAAAATACTCTTGATAATCTGGATTTAAGCGAAGTAACATTAAAAAATTACAAGCATAATATAATCAATTACCTTGAATGTATTGGATTAAGTTTCACTGACCTAATTAATACTATCAGAGAACAACAACACCATAAAATAGAAAATAATATGATTATAGAGTATGACCCACAATATAGCTTATTAAAAAGTTATCATGATAAATTTATTAATGATTGCAGAAGCAAAGGCAACAAAGAAGGAAGCATTAAAACAAAAATAAACACAATTAATAGCTTATTAAAAAGTAATGGTATCAAAACACCTAAAATAAAATTTAATATCAAAAACACACAAGAAACAGAACCGTTATTAACAAACGATGATATTAGATATGTGATTAATAACCATTGCAATATACATCAAAAAGCATTAATCACATTTATTGCAAGTACGGGGATAAGAAGAACCGACACACTTCAATTTAAAATAAAAGACTTCTTAAAAGCCACATATAATTATCATGAATGTTTAAATATTGATGATTTCATGGATAATTATAAAAATGATATGGTAGGTTATTGGGAATTCAAACCACAGAAAACAGAGAAAACAGGATTAATATGTAAAGTATGTAATAGTGGAGAAAGCAGTAATTATATTATCGAAAGCTTAAAAGAACGATTAATAGCTATTGATAAATATAATTTTAAGAATAATAAAAGCTTGAAATTAGATAATGAAAGTGCATTATTTAGTAATAAACATAATCATTACATAGGACATATAACTGGCGAAGGAATGAGTGAAACCATTTTAAGCAAAAACAAATTATTCCAACCTTACAAGAAGAAACTTATAAATGATAATTTTAATAATGGTCTGATCGGGATTAATGAGTATGAAAAACAATTAAATAATGTCCCTTCTTT
>JAUNXN010000092.1 GCA_030539795.1 Methanobrevibacter sp. | reverse complement strand
ACCATCAGCCGTGGCTTTGGAATGTCATATGGATAGGTTTGGTAATGGCCAAATTCAATGGATTCAAGCTTTAATTTATCCCCGTCAAGATAAACGCCATCTTTTTGAATATCAAAAAATAGGGGGGTTACAATCTGTTTCTGGTAGTTCAGATGAAGGACATCGAAACCTAAAAAATCATATAGCAATCTGCCGAATTCCTCCCATTTTTCTGGGAAATTTGTCTTGAAGCTGTACTCCTCAAACTTGTCGGTTGAATATATTATGACGTTGCAGGAATAAATCAGCTCTATCTTTTCAAAATAGGAAAACTCCTCTGATTTGAATTCGTCGAATAGCTTTAATTCATCAAATTTATGCAGAAATTCATCAGAGGATTCGAAATCGAATTTGTGAATCTCACTTGTCATCATACGGCGCAAATCAACTAAAATATCAATCCATGAATCATCGCAAAGACTGCTTTCGGTTAAAAACTTGTCTCCGCTGCCCCTCTCGGAAATCTTATAATAGGCACTGTTGCTTAAAAAGTCAATTGTGAAACATTCATAGTGCCTATTGAGCCGCTTAAAATTAAATCTCTGCGTAATTTCAATCTTTTCAATCATATCCATCAGTTGATTTAATATATTTACTCCCCTTGTAATATAAATTTCTCAAATAAAACAAAACTTTATTAACAAATAGATTTTAATTATAAAATATGGTTTATAGAAGATGCCCGCAATGCGGTGCGAGTGGTGATGACAAATACGGATTTTGTATAAGATGCGGATGGGAATTTCCAAAAATCGATCCAAGCAAACGTGTCTGTCCTCTATGCGGATATGAAAATCCGGAAGAAGCCGATTTCTGCGTTAAATGTGGAACTCCAGTCATGTTTATCAACTCTCCGCCAAACAACACTGTGGGCCCAATCATAATCAACAAACAGACCGTGGGCAGCGAAAATCCCGCAAAAAGAAGCATATTCATGACCATCCTAATCATATTCGGTTATGTTTTCTCAATTTTAGGAGGTCTGCTCGGTTTAATTATTGCGCTTTATCTCATAACCAGAAAAGATCCAAGCATCAGGAAACATGGAAAAATCCAACTGGCGATTTTCATATTTTATATTATTTTAATTGCAATTCTATATGCAACAGGAAACATTCCTGCCGATGCATTCACAAACTATCAGCAATTCATTTTAGGAAACACCACTTTTCCTTAAGGGCAAATACATTATAATGGCGCCGTCACCGCTTTCATAGTATCCAGGAACCACCCTGTCAATTTGAAAATTGAAATTTTTGTAGAATTCGACTGCTCCTGTATTGTTTTCATTGACTTCCAGATAGATTGTGTCGATTTTCAGCAGGGAGAGAATAGAAATGGCTTTGACGAGAAGATGGGTCCCTGCACCTTGACGCCTGTAATTCTTATCAACAGCGATTGAAATGATATGGCCCTGGTATTCGTATTTTATCCAGAACATCACATATCCGATTACATAATCATCCTCTTCAGCAACGAGAAAGCCTATTCCCATCTCATATAGCTGTTGAAACATATTTATTCCATAAGATTGGTCAAAGGACATGTTTTCTATCTCAAAAACTCTTTTTAAATCTGTTGGAACAAATTTTCTTATAATCATAACAACATTAATTATTAAAAGCAATGTATTTAATAGTTTGGATTATTAATATTAATTTGAGGAAAAAACATGTGGCAAGATTTCACAGACTATATTCTAAATGAAACAAAAGACAGGAACGTCAAAATAGCTGAAGTCGGAGTCGGCAAATTCTCACAGATTTCAGACATTCTCCAAAAGGAGGACAACATCACACTTATTAAAACAGATATTTCACCTGCCGATGCCACAGTGATAAAAGATGACATTACAAACCCTAATCTGGATTTATACAGGGATGTGGACATCATCTATTCCATCAGACCACCCAGTGAACTTCAACCATACCTTGTAAAGCTGGCGGATGAGATTGGCTCACAGCTAATCATCAAGCCGCTTACAAACGAAGATTTAAATACTCCTAAAGTTAAAATGAAATTAAAAAATTTCAACAAGGCAAGCTTTTACATTTTAAGGTGATATGATGAGTGACATACTATCCGAATACGACACGTCACTTAATGGACTTGACAATAGAGAAGTTCAAAAGAGACATGAAGAATATGGCTTGAATGAAATTGAAGAAAAAAAGCCTGAACCACTGATTATCCTGTTCCTGTCCCAATTCGTAGATATACTGATTGGCCTTTTAATCGTTGCTGCAATTGCCGCTTTTGCAATTGGGGACGTTATTGATGCCGGGGTAATTCTACTGGCTGTTTTGCTAAATACCATTATCGGATTTATCCAGGAATACAGATCCCGCAGAGCTGTTGAAAGCCTGAAGGGTTTAATCACCAAAACCGCAATCGTCAAAAGGGAAAATGAAATTTCAGAAATTGAATCAAAAGACCTGACTGTAGGCGATATCGTAATTTTAGAGGAGGGATGTAAAGTCCCGGCCGATGCAAAACTGATTGAAGCAAATTATTTAAGCTGTGATGAATCAAATCTTACCGGGGAGTCCGAAGCCGTTAAAAAAGACGTTGATGACACCGTTTATATGGACTCAAACATTCTTTCAGGACATGCGCAAGCCGTTGTGACCAGCGTTGGAATGAAAACCGAAATCGGAAAGATTGCCAAAATCGTCCAGGAAGAGGATGAGGAAACACCTCTTGCAAAGCGCGTGGGAAAACTTGGAAAGATTTTATCTGCAATAGCCATTGTCGTGTGTATCGCAATTTTTGCTTTAGAACTCTTTAAGGGAGTTCCGATTGTAGAAACATTCATGACCGCAGTATCACTTGCTGTTGCCGCAATTCCGGAAGGCCTTCCAGCAGTTTTGACTTTAACTCTTGCTTTGGGAATGAATGAAATGGCAAAATCCAATGCGATTGTGAGAAAATTGCTGTCTGTTGAAACCTTAGGCTCATGTACAGTAATCTGCAGTGATAAAACAGGAACATTGACTGAAAATAAAATGACTGTGGTGGAGAACTTTTACACCAATAAAGACAAAACACATCTTATTGGTAAATTATGCAATAATGCAATCATTAATGATGATAAAATCATCGGAGATCAGACTGATGGCGCTATTTTGAAGTATTGCAAGGATTACGACTGCTCTTATGAAAGGGTTGGTGAAATCCCTCTTGACAGCAATCGCAAAATGATGACTACCATACATAGACTGGATGATGGAAAAGATATTGTCTTATCAAAAGGTGCGCCAGAAATAATTCTAGACTTATGCAAATACATAGATAATGATGGAAGTATTGAAATACTTGACTCTCAAACAAAGGAAAAGCTACTTGAAAAAATTGGTGAAATGAGTGCAAAGGCATTGAGGGTAATCGGCTTTGCATATAAAATCAGGGATAAAAATGATGATGAATCAGACTTAACATTTACAGGCCTTCTGGGCCTAATCGATCCGCCGAAAAAGGATGCCAAAAAAGCCGTTGAAGAGTGCATCAATGCGGGAATTGACGTAATAATGATTACCGGAGACCATGAAAAGACAGCCTGTGCAATTGCAAAGCATCTGGGCATACTTACAGATGGAAAAGTGATTACAGGAGCAGAATTGGACCAACTTTCAGATGAAAGATATCTTGAAAGCGTTAAGGACATCCAAGTCTATGCAAGAGTAAAGCCGGAACAAAAAATGAGGATAGTTGAAACCCTCAAACAGCTGGACAATATCGTTGCAATGACAGGGGATGGCGTAAACGATGCTCCAGCCTTGAAAAAGGCATCCATCGGCGTTTCAATGGGTGACGGATGTGACGTTGCAAAAGAGGCTTCAGACATGATTCTTCAAAACAACGACTTCACCACTATCGTGAAGGCAATCGAAGGCGGAAGAAAGATTTACGACAACATTAAAAGATTTGTCAAATATCAGGTTTCAACCAATGTCGGAGCAATCCTTACGATTGTCGGAACTTCACTTTTAAACTTGCCGCTTCCATTTAACCCCGCACAGCTATTATGGCTCAATATTGTAATGGACGGACCGCCCGCACAGATGTTGGGTATCGAAGGAGCCGAAAAGGACATAATGAAAAGACCTCCCGAAAAGGGAGACATCCTTACAAAAAATACGTTGCTTCAGATATTATTATTAGGTCTAGTAATGGCAATAGGAACCATTTGCGTATTTGCATATGAAATATATTCCGGAGCGTCAACCACAAAAGCCATGACAATTGCATTTACATTATTTGTCGTTTATCAGCTACTTAATGCATATAACGGCAAGGCCAACTCAGAAAAATCAAGCAAGTACCTTTATCTGGGAATTGCCATATCATTCATGCTTCAATTATTAATCTTATACATTCCACAACTGCAAATATTATTCAGAACAACCTCAATCGGTCTTGTCGATTGGATAATAATCATACTTGTGGCTTCAACAATACTGATTGCTCAAAAAATAATGAATAGGGTGATAAAATGAAAATCTTTCTATTGGGCGGTACAAAAGACTCTACAAACATCATCGAATTTATTAAAAGGAATTACGATGCATATATTCTGACAACCACCACAACAGAGTATGGCGCAAAACTGGCCCATGAAAGCGGTTCAGACGACACAATAGCCCGCCCTCTTCTGAAAGACGAAATAATCAAAATAATCCTTGAAGGTGAATTTGACGTTTTGATTGATGCGACACACCCATTTGCGGAACACATCACCCAAACCAGCGCCACAATAGCTGAAGAGCTGAAAATGCCATATATTCGCTTTGAAAGACCTACCACAAACTTCGAAAACATCGATACATCATGCATCCATTATGTAAATTCATTTGTTGAAGCGGGAAAACTGATATCAGATGAGTTCAATCAAGGAAACGTGCTGCATTTTGCAGGAGCCAATACCATGGAGGATGTCCTCAGATACGTTCCGAGCGAAAGGTTCTATCCAAGAATCTTGAAGGTGGAAAGTTCCCTTGAAAAATGCGATGCACTGGGCGTCGATTCAGACCATATCATTCCGATGACAGGCGCCGCAACCGCAGAAGAAAACATAGAACTGATTGAAAAATATGACGCTTGCGTAATGATTACAAAGGAAAGCGGTGAAATAGGTGGAGTTATTGACAAAATCGAAGCTGCCAATGAAAAAAATATAGCAGTTATAATGATTCAAAGACCGCAAATAAAAGAAGTGAATAAAAAAGATATGGTATCTAATCTTGACGAATTAGATGTTAAGTTAAAAACTTTTTTTAAAAAATAGATTAAAATAAAACGCCGAGACTGGGATTTGAACCCAGGCGAGGATGACCTCACAGGATTTCAAGTCCTGCGCCTTACCAGACTAGACTATCTCGGCATATGAAAAGGAATATTTAGAAAAGGAATCTAAATATTTATCCTTTAAGTTCAATTTCAATACTTACATTATCAGGAACGTTGACTTTCATAACTTGTCTCATTGCACGTTCATCAGCTCCAATACCGATTAAACGTTTGTGGATCCTGAGTTCCCATTTTTCCCAAGAAGCTTTACCTTCTCCATCTGGAGATTTTCTAGTAGGTACAACTAACTTTTTAGTAGGTAATGGAATAGGACCGGATAAGTCAACACCAGTTCTTTCAGCAATTTTTTTAAGTTGGTCACATACGTATGCTAATTTCTCTGGGTCGGTTCCAGTAAGCTTAATTCTTGCTTGATTCATTTAGTATCCTCCAATAAAATAAAAGAAAATAAAAGAAAGTAAAGGATTACTTTCTAGTTATTGTTTACAAACTTATTTTGCTGGGGTAACTTTAAGACATAATCCTGCAGCAACAGTTTGACCCATATCTCTGATAGCA
>JAUNXN010000091.1 GCA_030539795.1 Methanobrevibacter sp. | reverse complement strand
TTAAGAATAATCCTTAAAACATCTTCATCTTCAAGTACGTGGTCGGGACCAACCTTTTGGCCTGGGAATTTGACTGAAGTTCCCCAAACCTTAGCATGGCGGAAGTTTTTCACGAATTCCCTATGCAATTTGCCGCATGCGTCAATTACTGTAGAACCTTTTTTAATAACTAAAGGATCTTCCATGTCGGCTTTTCTGCCTTGAGGCTTCAAGTAAACTCTAACCAAATCAAGATTGTCAAATATCAGGTCTTTCAGCTCATCGATATTTGTCTTTTTATCTGCAGAAATAGGAATGAACTCCGGAATGTATTTCTTAAGCTCTTCAATGTATGCTTCATCTACAAGATCCACCTTATTCAATAAAACCAACATCGGAACATATGACTTGTTCCTGTCAAGCACATCAATGAACTGGTCAATTGTCACGTCATCACGGAAAAGCACGTCTGCATTATGCATGCCGTACTCATTAATGATAGACCTTATTGTCTTTTCATCCAAATGAGTGAGCGGACAGGTTGAAGAAACCTTTACACCACCAAGCTTTTTCCTTTTAACTGTGACATCAGGCGGCTTTTCATTAGGCCTGATACCGATATTTCTGAGTTCAGTTAAAATAACATCAAGATGCTGTGGATTTAAGGTGTCCAATACAACCAAAATTAAATCTGCAGTTCTTGCAACAGATAAAATTTCCTTACCTCTTCCTTTACCACTACTTGCCCCTGTGATAATTCCTGGAATGTCAAAAACTTGAATTTTTGCGTTTTTGTGTTCCATAACACCCGGAACAATGTCTAATGTTGTAAATTGATAAGCTCCAACCTTACTTTCGGCATTTGTAATTTCATTCAATAATGTGGATTTACCGACAGAAGGAAATCCAACAAGCACTACAGTAGCATCTCCAGTCTTTTTAACATGGAAACCTTGACCTTTATGTCCCCCACTGCTTCTTTGAAGAGATTCCTCCTTTAGCTTGGATAATTTAGCTTTAAGCTTACCAATGTGATGTGAAGTAGCTTTATTATAAGGGGTTTTTTGAATTTCTTCCTCAATAGATTTTATCTTATCTTCAATCCCCATTAAATCACCATCATATAATTATCTATTATACTAAATTTATATGGTTATTATCATATAAATACTTTGAAAAAAAGCATGAAAATAGTATAGAAAAGCTATTAATAGCCTTTCTAGGATTTTCATTAATTAAAAAGTTCATTCGCTTCTAACAATTTTTAAACCGACATTAGGATCGGCACATAACATCGGCAAATGAATGAAAGTATTTCTATTGTTCTCTTTAACTTTCTCATCCAGTTTTTCCCATGGAACTAGATTTGAATTTGTCTTGCATTTTTGATTGTTCTCACCATATCTCCATCCCAAATTGAATTTAAGCATGTACCAAGCATAATGCTCTCTTTCTGCGAAATGCTCTATGTCTTTTCTTGAAAATGAAGAGATTGATGGCCTTTTATCATCTAAAGACACCAATTCATAACCTCTTTCCTTCAATATCTGGACAATGAAGTCCGCCTGCTTATAGTTGGAATATTGGACATAGCCCGGCAGTTCCCTGAATTCATTCTCCCCACTGGATTGTGAAACGATGCGTTTATTTTCATAAAATTCATGCATTTTAAAGGTAAGCAGCCTGATTTTAGTTCTAACGATTTTCAAGCCAACACAATCTAAAAGATAAGGAATCTTCAATACTGCATCCTTATCAACCTGTTTAGTGTATTCATCAAGTTCATCCCAAGACACCAAATAAGGTGAAATACGTTTTTCTTCATCCTTTTCATCACCTTTAGTCCAGCCAGTACCTCTTTTTTCTTCACACCATTCCTGATGTTCAAAAATGGCAAGATTTAAAACTTCATTTTCCTCAAAATCATCTTCGGTAATTGCTGTTCTCGGGTCTGATTTGGTTGCAATTTCACATCCAATCATATTCAGTTTCTTTGGAATTGACAATGCCTGCCTTATATTGGACATTTTCAATTCGGGAGACAGTTCCTTAAAGCTGCATAGACTATCATATTTATTTTGGAGCTTATTGTCGACTTCTCCTCTTGCCAATTTATATTCATATTCTTCAGTGACGAGATCTACATACTGCTCATGAATTTCAATGGCTAACTTTTCAACATTTCGAAGCAATACGCTTGGAACCTGAATGTCTAAAATGTCCATATCCCTCATGACGGCATGTTCAACATCCTCCTTGACATCGGTTATTACTGACAGGCCTTTTCTGAATATGCTTTCCACATCCAAAACATCATAGATGAACTCTTTTTTATCCTTTGAAAAGCCAAGCCCCATGGACCCGAAATTCAAAATGTATTCCACATCCATCTTATCATTGTCGATATCAAGAATCAAGTCATTTACATGGAATTTCCTTTTGTCAATCAGACCAAATGGC
Source organism: Methanobrevibacter sp. (assembly GCA_030539795.1). Classification (GTDB taxonomy): domain Archaea; phylum Methanobacteriota; class Methanobacteria; order Methanobacteriales; family Methanobacteriaceae; genus Methanocatella. The sequence continues at coordinate 3,482 of JAUNXN010000091.1, read as the reverse complement.
TGACGGTTCCATTCCTGAAGCTCATCACACAGGATTAGCAGGAATGCAATAGGATTGGTTTCTGGAGAAAGCAATTTTAGATTAAATGGACTTTTTTGAAGTGTCTTATTGTAATAGTTATGCAACAATATCGCAGTTGCACTGTCTACAATTGGATAAAAGAAGAAATCATAATCCTTATCATGTTTCTGCATCAATTTACCGTAGGAATTCAAAACTAAAATTGAAGAGTAAAAACCATGGTCAATGAAACGATTTTCCTGCATATAATTAACGAAATTATTCAGATGGCTAGTCAATAGCTTGAATTTCTGTTCATCAAGCTGGAAATCATAAGCGATTTTATGAGCCATGATGTCAGTTGGCCTGTATAAATCCAAAATCTTTGACCTCTTATAGTTATCACGATAGCTATCGGCAAAATCATACGGATCCATCTTTACAATGGAATTGAACTCATTGAAATCCTTAAAATCAATACTGACAGCCACATCATAGGAATTTGAAATGGATTTTACACTGTCCCCAATAATTTTATTCAATTGCTTTCCGATGATTTCAAAAGGATAACCTATATCATGGAATAATGAGGCTATCCCCCATCGATACAGGAATTCCTCATCAGAAAACTCGCCGTCAATGCGATAATGCTTTTCATATTTGCTTGATAAGATATGATTCCTGAATATTTCCCTATAATTTTCATTTTGAGAATAAATAGCCAATCCCAATATGAACACATTAACGGAGTGAATAAAATGGTCTCTTTGCCTTTCAATCAAATCTCCTGTGTTTTTCTCATATTTTTCCATGACTTCAACTAGATTCAAGAGAATATTCGGTTCACTGACAACATTGATATTTTTCTCTCCTTCGGATTTATCCTCATTTGTAATCTGATAAATCATCAGGAATGTCCTATAGATATCTTTTGCGGTATAATCACTTTCAAAATCAAGAAATACATCTATTCCTGATTTTAAAAGACTTTTATAATCATGATTGTTTACATAATCATCGAATAAAACCAAATCCTTAAAAAAATCATCGACATATTCTTTAATGTTATTTGTAGTCGCTCTCTCTTTAGCCATCATATTCACCTTATTGTCGTAATTGCGTTAATTTTTAACTATTTTTAAATTTACATTGCTGCATAATTGCGGTAAGTTTTTAAAAGTGTTCTTGTTAGATTCCCTGCTGGCGATGTCAAGAACCTCCCATTCAACCAAGTTAGGATTGATTTTTAGATTTTCATCCCTAACGGGACCATATTTCCAACCTACATTAACTTTAAGCTTATACCAGGCATTGTGTTCCCTTTTAGCCAAATATTCAAGTTCGTCTTCATTAAATGACAATACAGCTTCACCTGGAGCTTCACTATCCACCACATCATAACCAAGTTCGCCTAAAATTTTAACTAAAAAGTCTGTTTGTTTATAGTTGGAATATTTAATGTAATCAGGCAAATCCTTGAAGTCAACGGTTTCATGACTGCTAGCGTAAAATTTATGCATTTCAAACGTTAGAAGTCGAATCTTGGATATTACAATTTTAAGACCTATTGATTCGACAAGGTTCGGGATATTTTTGATAGGATCAATATCATACTGCTGAATGTCAAACGGCAACTCTTCCCATGGAACCAAATATGGAGTAATGAGATTTTCAACATCTTTCTCTGCACCATAAGTCCATCCGGTGCCCAATTTTTCGTCACACCATTCATCATGCTCCAATTTTGCCAAATCAAGTATTTCTTCCTCTGAAAATTCATGAATTGCTTCACGTTCATCTGATTCAACTGCAAGCTCGCAACCAATCATGTTCAATTTTTTTGGAATTGATCTTGCCTGCCTGATATTGGCTATTTTAAGTTGAGGTGTCAAATCTTCAAAAGGAGTTAAATTGTCATATTTCTGCTTTAAATCATCGTCGATTTCCTCGCCATTGGCCAGTTTTCGCTCATATTGCTCGACAGTTGTGTCTATATATTGCTGGTGGGTTTGCAAAGCCAATTTTTCCACGTTTCTCATCAATGTGTCTGGAGCTTGAATTTCTGATATTGCAATATCCCTCAAGACATTACCCTGTTTTACTTCAGTTAAAACTGTCAGACCCCTTTTGAATACGCTTGGTATTGATAAGACATTTTTAAGCAATTCCTCTTTGTCTTCTGAAAATCCAAGACCCATAGCGCCGCCTCTTACGATATAGTCAACATCCAATCTTGAATCATCTATTACTATGTTCAACTCATTTACATGGCTTCTTTTTTTATCCTTAATACCGAAAGGCTGACGATTCCATTCCTGAAGCTCATCACATAGGATTAATAAAAAAGCAATTGGATTTTGTCTTGGATGCATTGCAGGCAAATTGAAGGGTTTTTTCTGCAATACATTCCTATAGTAATTATGCAATAGGATAGCTGTAGCGCTGTCAACTATCGGATAGAAGAAAAAGTCATGATTTTTAGCGTATTTCTGTATTAGATATCCGTATGAGTTTAAAACCAATATCGCTGAGAAAAATCCATGGTCAATAAATCCATTTTCTCCCATAATATTGACAAAATCATCCAAATGCTTTGCTACGGCATTTACATCGACATTTGGAAAATCTGTGGCGATTTTGTGAGCCATGATGTCAGTCGGTTTGAACAGATTTAAGAATTTGGCTTTAGGATAGACTTTAGTGTAGTTGTCAGCAAAATCAGGGTCTATTTTTATAATGGTATTGAATTCGTTGAAATCCTTAAAATCGACAGCAGTATCTGCACCATATCTGCTTGAAATTGATTTGACGCTGTCATTAATGAATTTATTTAACTGTTTTCCAATAATTTCAACGGGATAACCTATATCGTGGAAAAGAGATGCGACACCCCAACGATATAAGAATTCCTCATGTGAAAACTCCTCATCAATCCTATAATATTTTTCATAAGGACTGTCAAGTATATACGCCTTAAATGTGTCCCTATAACTTTTGTTTTGAGAATAAATTGCCAAACCCAATAGGAATACGTTAACGGAGTGAATGAAATGATCTCTTTGCTTTTCAATTAAATCTCCAGTGTTTTCTTCATATCTCTTCATTATTTTAACCAAATCCAGAAGAGTATTAGGCTCATTGACCATGCTTGGCAGTTCAACATTATCAGATTTGTTCTCTGATGTAATCTGATAAATCATGAAAAAGGTCTGATAGATTTCATATGCATTATATACATTTTCAGTATCTAAAAAAACGTCAATACCTGCCTTTAAAAGGCCTTCATAATAATGATCGTTGTAGTGATCATCATACAACACTAATTCATTGAAAAAATCATTGATGTAACTCTTAAAATTGTTTTCTCCCATATAAACACCCATATAATTGAATTCTAATCCTTAAATAGCCTTCATTAAATCTTAATCATTATTTTGAACTAGTCAAAATTAAAACTTCCAATATGATAATTATTTTTATCA
>JAUNXN010000016.1 GCA_030539795.1 Methanobrevibacter sp. | reverse complement strand
TTTTATCAACTGCAACACCCATTACAACCATCATCAGGAAGAATGTTCCTAAAAACTCAGCAAACATGGCTTGCATGTAGCTTACTCCAAGACCAGGGGCTGTTGCACCGAGTCCTCCGATTGCAACTGCAGGATCACCGAGACATAAGAACAGACAAAGGCTTCCTAAACATGCACCAATCACTTGAGCAACAATATAATAGATACTGTCAACCAAAGCGATGTTTTTGGTTACAAGCAATCCAATGGTTACAGCAGGATTCAAGTGTGCACCGGATATCTTACCGAATACATAAATACATATCATTACAGTCAGACCAAATGCCAAAGCAATAGCAATCCAATCACCAAGTCCTCCTAAAGGCCCAATTCCGGTAGCGCCAGCGGCATCAGTAATCAGCAATGTCACTACAGCTGAACCGGTACCGAAAAATACTAGGAAAAAGGTTCCTAGAAGTTCTGCAAAGAATTTTTTTCTAATGTTACAAGGCATTTAACTCACCTATACAGCTTCTCTCCATTGACAATATTCGTGTTTACCGTCTACAAGTGAAGCAGCAGCACAGTTTTTACATCCTCTTACAGGAGATCCTGGTGCTTCTTTGTTAAGTGCTATAATATTGGTCATCATAGTTGCTGTAATTGGTTCTGAAGTTAATAGACATGGGTAGTCTGCTAATCTCATCAAGGATGAGAATCTTACTGTAATTCCACATGCAGGATATGTGTATCTTTGTGGGTTCATTACAACTTCACTGTCCAAAATAGGACTTAAGTCAACCTCAAATCCAGTGATTTTTGGCACTAATTCTCCACCGGTACCTGCTCTGAATTTTCTTGCTCCGCTGATTGCGTTGTATCCTCTGTAAATCATGTCCATGAAGTCACAGTTGTGCAATTCAGCAGCAGCGCCTCTGGTTGGGTATTGTTGTACGTAGTTGTGGAATCTTTTAGACAATAAATCCACAATCATTGGTGCATTGAATCCATCCAATTCTAAAATAAATTCAGTTGCACATGCGGATGCACCAGTGGATAATTTCAATACATTGAATGGAGATTCATAATTATCCAAGTTGTTTCTTAAAGTAGCTTCGATTACTTTAGCGGTTGCTTGAACAATAGCCAAGGTCATGTCATCCTTACACATGTTGTAGGTTGATTGACCAATGTGGTGTCCGATATCTCCAACACAGTAAGCAGGAACGGTAACAATGTTTCCGTAGTGTACTCCATCATCGATTGCAGCTTTAACAACACCAGTCATTGCCTTTTTATATTTGTTCATGTAGTCCCTTACATCGAATGAAGTGTGGTCAGCATCATCCATCAATTGACCTTGTCCTTCAATAGGAGTTTTGTAAATCATTTGTAATGCAGCAATTTCCTTTTCAGTAGCTTCAGCAGCTGTTGCGCCTTCTTCAATAGCATGAGCAAATGCATCTCCAATACCGTAAGATGTGTTCATACCCCAAGATTTTGCAGATAAAATTGCTTGTTTGTGGGCTACAGGAATGTCTGTTTTAAGCAATATTTGATTTACAACATTACTGGTACTTCCAGGCATCATTGCAAAGTCAACTACACAGGTTGGTCCGTAAAATCCTCCATATCTTCTGATGGATTCTTTTGCAACAATAGCTTCATTATCAGCAATTGCTTGTATGAATTTATCTAAGCTGTCTGCAAATTCACCATCCTCTTCACATAAAATTTCTAAAACTGGAGGAGTTTGGAAATGTTCAATGAATGGATCATCTTCACATTTTAAAGTGTCTGTAATGGAAGATAAAATCTCAAAGTGGTTTTTAACAGATTCCTTGTGTAAGTTAATTACAGATTCTGCTTGGTTGTCTAATGCTTTCATGCCAGAAACGGCATCAGCATATGGTTTTGCATCAACGATTTTAAAATCGTTGTACCTGTTTTCTGATATAACTGCAATGTCCGCATTTTGAGCAGCCATTGACTCGTTAATCATTTTTTCATATAACTCTCTCATTTTTATCACCAGTGATAAGTGTAGTCAATTAAGTATAACCTAGGAATTAATACTTAACTACCTTATGATTAATGATTATTCAAGAAAGTATATAAATTTAGTTAAATGATTCTTTAAATTCAAAAAAATCATAGATTACCGTTTATTAATTTAAGAGAAAAACTATCAAGCATTTGAAAATAAGAATAAAAAAATAGTGAAATAATAGAAGAAAAAATTATTTTCCTATATCTTCTACTAATTCTTTTGCATATGGAGTAATGTTTTCATCAAGCATGCGCTCTAAAAACTGGCCGGTATAAGTGCCGGACTCTGCAATTTCTTCAGGTGTTCCGGTAGCTATCACTTCTCCGCCGCCGTCACCGCCGTCAGGTCCTAAGTCAATAATATGATCCGCAGTTTTAATAACGTCCAAGTTATGCTCAATGACAACAACTGAATTTCCAGCATCGGTCAATCTTGCTAAAACCTCTAAAAGCCTTTTGATATCCGCAAAGTGCAGACCGGTTGTCGGTTCATCCAAGATGTATAATGTTTTACCTGTGCTGGTCCTAGATAACTCTTTAGCGAGCTTAATTCTTTGAGCTTCCCCACCTGAAAGTGTTGTTGCAGGTTGGCCTATCTTCATATAGCCCAAACCGACATCATATAATGTCTGAAGCTTTTTGGTAATTTTAGGAATGTTTTCAAAGAATTCCAATGCCTCCTCAACTGTCATCTCCAGGACTTCATAGATATTCTTTCCTTTGTATCTTATATCCAGGGTCTCTTCATTGTATCTCTTTCCGCCACAGACTTCACATGGAACGTAAACATCAGCCAAAAAGTGCATTTCAATTTGAACAATACCGTCACCTGAGCATGCTTCGCATCTTCCGCCCTTTACATTGAATGAGAATCTTCCAGGCTTATAGCCTCTTGCTTTAGATTCAGGGGTGTTTGCGAATAAGTCACGAATATCTGTGAAAACACCAGTATAGGTTGCAGGATTTGACCTTGGAGTTCTTCCGATTGGCTTTTGATCGATAGCTATGACCTTATCAATATTTTTCAAACCTTCAATTTCCTTGTATTTTCCTGCAAACATGAATTTCTTAGAAAGTTTGCCATGAGCTCCCTTGTACAATATCTCATTGATTAGGCTACTTTTACCTGAGCCGCTGACGCCAGTAACACAAGTGAACTTGCCCAAAGGAATTTCAACATCAATGTTCTTAAGGTTGTTCTGCTCAGCACCAATAATCTTTATGAACAATCCGTTTCCAGGCCTTCTTTGTTTAGGAATATCTATCTTTTTGGTTCTGGAAATATACTGGCCTGTTATGGAATCAGGGTTGTTCATAATATCCTGAGGAGTTCCCTGAGCCACTACCTTACCCCCGTGCTCACCGGCACCCGGACCGATGTCAACAACATAATCAGCGGATAAGATGGTCTCTTCATCATGCTCAACAACAACCAAAGTATTGCCCAAGTCCTTAAGCCTTTTTAAAGCTTCAATAAGCTTAACGTTATCCCTTTGATGAAGACCAATACTCGGTTCGTCCAAGATGTACAATACGCCAACCAAACCTGAACCGATTTGAGTTGCCAAACGAATACGCTGAGCTTCACCACCAGACAATGTACCGGAAGACCTTGACATTGACAAATAATCAAGACCCACTTCAACTAAAAAGCTTAATCTTTCTTTTATCTCTTTTAAAACCTCTTTAGCAATGAAATTTTCCCTTTCAGTGAGTTCCAAATCCTGGAAAAATTTATATGAATCCTTAATTGAAAGATCACAAACATCAATGATTGATTTTCCACCAACAGTTACTGCCAATACTTCCGGCTTCAGACGTTTACCGTCACAAACGTAACATTTCCTGTCAGACATGAACTTTGAAAGGTATTTTCTTGAGTAACTTGATTTGGTTTCAAAATATAGCCTTTGCATTCTAGGGACTACACCTTCAAATTTACGGTTTACCATATAGGATTTATTTCTTCTCTTGAATGTGAATGGAATCTTTTCTTTGCAGCCGAAAAGAATGGTATCCTGATGCTCTTTGCTAAGTTCTTCGAATGGAGTGTCCATACTGAAATTGAAATGTTTTGACACCGCATCAAGCATTTGGAAATAATAATTTTCCCTTTTTGCAGAGCTGGCCCATGGAACAATAGCTCCTTCACTTAATGTCATAGATTTGTCGGGAACGACCAAATCAGGGTCAATTTCCATCTTGGACCCTATACCATTACATTCAGGACATGCCCCCTGCGGAGCATTGAATGAAAACATCCTTGGAGTTAACTCTTCAAAGTTTATTCCACAGTCAACACAGGCAAAATGCTCTGAATATTTCTTTTCATATTCATTTTGTCCATCATCAAACAGAACTGTAATCAAACCCTCAGTTAGTTCCGCTGCAGTTTCAAGCGAATCGACCAATCTTCTTTTAAAATCAACGTCCTTTCTGATTTTCAATCTGTCAACTACAACATCAATATCATGCCTGTAGGTTTTCGCAAGCTGGATATCCTCATCCAAATCCCTTATTTCACCATCAACACGAGCCCTTACAAAACCCTTGTTTCTAAGGTCATCCAGAACATCCTTGAATTGGCCTTTCTTATCCCTGACAATTGGGGATAATATCTGAATCTTAATTCCTTCACCTTCCTCGATGATGGACTCACCGATTTGGCCTATTGTCTGTTGTGAGATTTCCTTTCCACAGTTAGGACAATGAGGGATTCCTATTCTTGCATATAATAATCTCAAGTAATCATAAATTTCTGTAATTGTACCTACAGTTGATCTTGGATTTTCTCTTGTTGTCTTTTGGTCAATTGAAATAGCTGGAGATAACCCTTCAATTGATTCCATTTCAGGCTTTTTCATTTGACCTAAGAATTGCCTAGCATAAGCTGAAAGTGACTCTACATATCTACGCTGTCCTTCAGCATAAATTGTATCAAAAGCCAGTGAAGACTTTCCAGACCCACTTATACCTGTAATTACAATGAATTCATCACGGGGGACACTAACATCAATATCCTGCAGATTATGCTCACGTGCGCCCTTGATGACAATTTGTTTTTTTGACTCCTCTGCCATAATAATCTCCTTAATTTAGTTATATATTATTAGAACAAACTCCCTTATAAAATGTTTCAGAGAGCATTTGAAAAATAATTTAGAATTAAAGTTATCTAAATTGATGTAAATTTTTCTCCGAGATAATATTTAAAAAAATAAAATAATTTTCATTAAAGAAAATTATTTATCAAAGCCTTTAAGTGCATAAAGCTTGTTTCTCAAGTCAGCAGCACGTTCAAAGTCAAGCCTTGCCGCTGCATCCCTCATATCCTTTTCCAAATCACGAATGAGAATGCGAAGCTCATCTTTAGGCATTTTTTCAATATCTGCGCCTCTAACCTTATACTTTTCATCCTCTTCGGCAAGCTTTTCTTTCAATGTCCTTTGAGTGGACTTTGGAGTGATTCCATGGACTTCATTGTATTTCATTTGAAGCTTGCGCCTTTTCATTGTAATGTCATAGGCATTTTTAACGGAATCTGTCATGTTGTCCACATACATTATGACACGGCCGTTGACGTTTCTTGCGGCACGCCCGATAGTCTGTATCAAAGATGTCTCATTTCTTAAAAATCCTTCCTTGTCGGCGTCCAAAATAGCCACTAGAGAAACTTCAGGCAAATCCAAACCTTCCCTTAAAAGGTTTACTCCAACCAACACATCAAACTTGCCTCTTCTCAAGTCATCCACAATGTCAATTCTCTCCAAGGTATCGATTTCAGAGTGCATATACCTTACCTTAACGCCTATTCTTGCATAATAGTCAGTCAAGTCTTCCGCCATTCTCTTGGTCAATGTTGTTACCAGTACCCTTTCATCCTTTTCAGCGGTTTTTCTGACCTCTTCAAGCAGGTCCTCAACCTGACCTGTAACAGGCCTTATAATCACTTCAGGATCAACGAGTCCTGTCGGCCTTATGATCTGCTCGACAACATTTCTTGATTTTGCAAGCTCATACTGCGCAGGTGTGGCAGATACATAAATTACCTGATTGACTGAGGATTCAAACTCATCAAAGCGCAGAGGACGGTTTTCCTTAGCTGACGGCAATCTGAAACCATATTCGACCAAAGTCTCTTTACGTGCACGGTCCCCGTTGTACATTCCCCTGATTTGGGGGACTGTTACGTGGGATTCATCGATTATTGTCAGAAAGTCCTCCGGGAAGTATTTTAATAGGGAATAAGGCTTATCTCCCCAGTTACGTCCGGACAGGTGCATTGAATAGTTTTCCACTCCCGGACAGTATCCCATTTCACGAAGCATCTCTATGTCAAAACGGGTTCTTTGCTCCAATCTTTGAGCTTCCAGGAGCTTTCCCATTGCATTCAACTCTGAAAGCCTTTCTTCAAGTTCATTTGTAATCTTTGAAATAGCCACATCCATCTTGTCCTGACCAACTACGAAGTGCTTTGCAGGGAAAATCATGTATCTTTGAAGGGATTCCTGTTTCTTGCCCGTGACCTTATCGATGATGCTGATAGCATCAATCTCATCGCCGAACAGTTCAATTCTTATTGGCGGAGTTCCATGAACCGGATTGATTTCTATAACGTCACCTCTGACTCTGAACTGACCGCGCGCAAATTCAATGTCGTTTCTCTCATACTGCATGAAAACAAGACGGGCAAGGATTTCAGACCTGTCATAGATGTCCCCCACATTTATTCCAAAGGCGAATTCGCCGTAGTCTTCAGGAGAACCGATACCGTAAATGCAGCTCACACTGCTTACAACAATAACGTCATCCCTTGACAATAACGATTGGGTGGCGGAATGCCTCATTATATCAATGTCATCATTGATTGAAGCTTCCTTGTCAATGAAGGTGTCCGTACGAGGCACATAAGCTTCAGGCTGGTAATAATCATAATAGCTGACAAAATATTCGACGGCATTGTCAGGGAAAAACTCTTTAAACTCCTCATATAACTGTGCCGCCAAGGTCTTGTTGTGTGAAATGACAAGAGTAGGTTTTTGGACTTTTTCAATGACATTTGCCATCGTAAAAGTCTTTCCTGAACCTGTCACTCCCAAAAGGGTTTGCTCTTTTATCCCACTTTTTATGCCTTCGGCTAATGAGTTAATGGCTTTTGGTTGATCGCCCAATGGCTTATAAGGCGATTTTAGTTTGAATTCTTTCATAATTATCTAGTTTGTGATTGTAACGTTGAAACTGATATGTATGTAGCTTGGCGCACAGCATGGGGTGACCCTTTGGTCCCTTACCACAAGCTGTCCATAACCCTTCAGGTCCTTATTCAAATCATTCATTACATTCGGAACAATTTCAGTATTATACACCTTAAGGGAACCTAAAAACACTGTTTTGGAAGCCATATTCATCACTGATACATCCTCTACAACATCAGGCTCCGAATATTTTTGAAGGATTTCATTTGATTTGTCAACTAGCTCCTTTTTAATCTGATTCTTATCCATGCTATTCCCTCAACGCATCCGCTATGCTTTTAGCAATAGACACACGTGAAGTATCTGAAGATAAACTGTTGGTACCTATTATCTTGTTTGCACCGGCCGCATAAATTCTAGTAGCGCCGTTGTTGGTTAAAATCGGGTGTACGCAGCATACGTCAACTGAAGATGCTCCATATTGTTTTAAAATATTGATTGCATTGACAATTGTTCCGCCGGTTGCAATGATATCGTCAATGATTACTGCATGCATGCCCTTAACGGAGTCTACATTAACAGTGTTTTCACTTTCGCTATCACATCTAACATCCACAATTTTAGTTTCCACCTTATCAGGTCCTAAACGGACTTTTGTTAGGTATGTGCAGTCACAGCCGATAATTTCAGAAATTTCCTGTGCAAATCCATAGGCGCCCTTATCAGGAGCTATAATCAATGGCTTTTCATTTGTCTTTTTGAAAAACTTCTTGTCCAAATACTCTGCAATTGCAGGCATTGCTGAGATGTTTCTAGCCGGAATGTCAAAGAAGTTCAAAACGCACTCTTCATGGATATTGAATGTGATGAACTCATCGGCACCTGCAGCCTGAATCAGATTGCAGATTATTTTGGCTGAAATTGTCTCTCCAGGATTGAAACGTTTCTCTTGTCTTGCATATCCCATATATGGAACTACAGCCCTAACCTTTTTGGCTCCCAAATCCTTGAGATTGGAAATAATGAACAGTAATTCCATCAAATTTTCGTCTTGAGGATATCCGGTTGACTGAATGACTGTTACTTCGTCTTCTATTTCACCATCAATCCTTAAATACCTTTCTCCATCTGGAAACTTCTTAGTTTCAACATAACATAATTCTTCTCCAAGTTCACGTGCAACATGAGCTGCTAAGTCTTGTGAAGCTGAACCACCAATAATCACAATATCACCAATAATTTATATGATATCATATATGTTTTTGATGATTAAAAAGGTTAAGTATTAATATTTAAACATACAATAGAAACTAATTATGAAAAAATCAATTATTGGGATTATAATCATAGTTGCATTGCTTTTAATCTCAACTATCGTCAGTCCAATCATGATAGTTGCCGAAGATGCTGAAGAGGATGCCAGTATTGATATGGCTGCAACAATCGGATTAACCGGATTTAACTGGGTTTATCCTGGAAGTTCCGTAAACTCAGAAGGGCAAACCCTCCACAACGTTCATATGAATAACCCGGATGATCCATATGGAGCTGCCCGTGACATCATGACATACTCCTACGGCATAACTCCACATGTTTTCTTTAGCGTGAACAATGAGGCTGCTCAGGCTATATTCGGCGGAAGCATTGTGGATGACATCCGTGCAAATGACGGGTATTTCGGCTATGCTGGCAATGGAAATGTTGCCGGAAGCATGTCAAGAGGAGATGCTGTCGGAACAGCAATGCTTGAAAATGGAATGAACGTTTTTGAAATTCCTATCCAAATCATTTTAGGAAACATTAGCATACACTTTGCGTAATTTTCCTTTTTCTATTTTTAATGAAGCAATACGTAAAAAGAGAGTGCTACACCCACCAATGAAATGGCCATCATTATCAAACCGTGTTTTTTAAGTGTTGGATGCCTTGACTGAACCAGGTAAAACGGCATGAAAAAACCGAAGAACGTGAAGGTTGCAAAGATAGTGTTCTTTGAAATGAGTCCTGCAACAAATCCGCTCCAAGACATGAAAATAGTAACTATATATGCCGCAATAATGGCCTTTTTATTAATTGGAGGCAACTGATTTCTGTAAACATAAACTTGCGGTGATTTTAAACCTTCGACTAATGGAGTGCCGCACTTTGCACAGAAGTCGTAGTCATCTTGGTTTTCAAAACTGCAGTTTTTACAAATTCTAGTCATTACATAAAATTAATATTTTTTAATATAAATTATTTTTCTAACTTCATGGCAATTTCAAAAAAAGCTTCCCCCAAATAATTTACATTATTCAAATCCGTGAAATATTTAAATCCCAATTTTTCCAAAACCCTTCCTGACTGCTTATTTTCCTGTCTGTATGATGCATAGATTGCATCAACATTCAAATCAAAAAATGCATGCCTTATCAGTTCTTTTGACGCTTCTGTTGCATATCCATTATTCCAGTATTCCTCGCCAATCCAATATCCAAGTTCGGCGGCGCCTTCACCCCACCAGTGATTGCAGTCGGGATGAAACAGCAATCCGACACAGCCAATTGGAACATCCCCCTTTACAATAGCATAGGTCTCCTTTTTTGCGAAAACTGTTCTGATGATATTTAAGCTATCTTCAACACTTTCATGAGGTGGCCAGCCTGCAATTGGGCCAATCTTCGGGTTTTTGGCAAAATGGTATAAGCATTCGGCATCGGAATCCTTCCAAGGCCTTAAAGTGAGATTTTCAGTTTTAAGAATCATTGCTTAAAGTTAGTTTTTAATTCAATAAATACTTTTTACATAACAAACACTATTAATTACTCCAAAAAACATATATCAAATCATGAAGGTTAAAGATGGAATTATTGGTTTTATAGTTGGGGATGCATTGGGAGTTCCTGTTGAATTCTATTCAAGAAATGAACTTGAAGAAGAACCTGTTGTCGACATGAGGGAATATGGAACCTACGGTCAGCCAAAAGGGACTTGGTCTGATGACTCTTCAATGACAATAGCTACAATGACAAGTATCATAAACAAAAAGGGAATTGACTATGCCGACATTATGGATGAGTTTATAAAATGGATGGATGATGCCGAACACACCCCCCATAAAGAGGTTTTTGATATCGGAAGCACAACATCACGAGGATTGAACAGATATAAAGAAGGCAATTCTCCTTTAAGCTCTGGCGGAAGCTCAACACATGACAATGGAAACGGATCATTAATGAGAGTCTTGCCGTTGGCTTACATTTCAGGAATCGATTATGAAACAATTGAAAACGTTTCAGCATTGACACATGCTCATGAAAGGTCCAAAATTGCATGCGTCTTATATGTTGAAATAGCCAAATCCATGCTTTCAAATGAGGGCTTGAGCATTGACGAGCACATTGAAAATTCAAATGCAAAAGTTATGGAATACTATGAGGGCTGTGAGGAACTGGAGCATTTCAAAAGAATCTTTAACAATGACTTTTCTGAAGGCATCCTAAGCGGAGGATATGTGATAGACACAATTGAAACCGTAATCTACTGTTTGAGAAACACCTCAAGCTATAGGGAGGCTGTCCTGAAAGCCATCAATTTCGGAGGGGATACCGACACAAACGGTGCCATCTGCGGAGGACTTGCCGGAATTTATTACGGATATGATTCAATCCCTATAGATTGGATTGACGAAATTGTCAGACTTGATGACATACTTGAATTATGTGAAAAGTACGAGGCATTTTGTGATGAATCTCAGTAAAACCATTGAAAATATCAGGGCTTCCTGCAAGAATTATATGGACCCCGACCTCCTCGCTTTCATAATCGACGATGACAACCACATGGGGACCAATAATATCCTGGAAATCAATGCATATGGCATCGACGAAAATGATTCATACGAAGAGAGACTTCTGAAAATCAGCAGACATGAAAACATATTCCTGCCTGTGGGCATGATGACATTTATGCCCATCCTAAACGAATGCGACATATTCTCAGCACAGGACTACAACCTACAGCTTTCACAGGAAGAATTTGACTTATATCACGACAAGGAAGAGAAACTGTTCGGAATTCTGATTAAAAAAGATTCAGATAAATATGAAATCGGCAAAACTGACATTTGCAGCTGCAGCCTTGACGCATCCTTTGAGAAATTAGAAAAAACAGACTCTGATTTTTATAGAACAATAGAAAAAATAGTAAAAGAAAAAATAATAGAGTAATCCAACTTAATTGGTAGTTGGATTATTAATTGTAGTTTGCGGAACTTTTTCTGCAACTTTTGAACTGATGTTTTTCATCTTGTCAATTAATTTGTCTTTAGCGGAACCGCTAATCAAGATATTTTCTAAAACATCACTTAAAGTCTCAGTTGGAATGATTTCAATCATATCTTCGTATTTTTTCTCAATCATAACATCTTTCATGTTGGATTTTGGAATCAATACCTTTTTCATTCCCGCTTCTGCAGCCGCTTCGATTTTTGCGGTAGCTCCACCAATAGGCATCACATCACCACGGACATTTAGTGAACCGGTTAAGGCAACAGTCTGATCTATTGGAATTTCCTCAATAGCTGAAATGACAGCTGTTGCAATACTTACACTTGCTGAGTCACCTTCAACACCATCATATGTTTGGATGAACTGAACGTGAATATCATAATCTGAAATGTCCTTGTTTGTGTATTTCTTAATCAATGCACTTACATTTTGAACGGATTCCTTAGCGATTTCACCTAACTTACCGGTAGCGATGATTTGACCACCGGTTTTGGATTGTGTCGGTGCCGCTTCTGCTGCAATTGGGGAAACGATTCCGCTTCTATCTCCAATTACTGCAAGACCGTTGATTAAACCAACTCTTCCACCTTCAGCTGAAACCATACTGTAATCTTTTCTTTGCATGATTGACCTATCGGCTATTTGTTGTTCAAGAGTTCTTGCGAATTTCTTAGCTTCGACTACATGTTCAGCGGTTACAAGGTCATCGCCCTTTTCAATAGCTACGTCACCAGCAGATCTGACTAATCCACCTAAGTCCCTCAATCTTAAAGTCAAAGCGTTTTGTTTTCCTGATCTTCTTTTTGCTTCCATGATTATTTCATCCAATGCATCTGGAGCGAAGTGTGGAATCCTTCCGTCATTTTTAACTTCTTGAGCTACAAACTGGACTAGCTTTTCCCTGTTTTCGGTAGTATCATCCATGTAATCTTTCATGAACACTTCATAACCGTATCCTCTGATTCTGGATCTCATTGCAATGTGCATTCCTTCTAGAACCTGAAGGTTTCCTGATGCCACAAGCACAAAGTCACATGGCACTGCCTGTGATCTTACCATTGCTCCGGAAGAGTTTTCACTTTGACCTGTAATTGCATATTGCTTTTCTTGCATTGCAGATAAAAGCTCTTGTTGGGTTTTCATGCTCATTGTACCGATTTCGTCAATGTATAAAACACCCTTGTTTGCTTTGTGAATCATACCTGCTTCAACACGTTCGTGTGCAGGGGTTCCTAATCCTCCGGATTGGTATGGATCGTGACGTACATCACCGAGCAATGCTCCTGCATGAGCACCGGTTGCATCCATGAATGGTGCAAATCTAGATTCTTGATTATTGACTAATAATTTTGGAGACATATTATTAGCCTTTGGCTTAATTTGGATAGATATAAGTAAAATTAAAGCTGCAGCAATAATGGACTCCAATAATCTTCCGTACATAAATCCAATTACTAAAATTCCACCAATTGCAAACATTGTAATTATTGTTTTTCTTTCCTCATGACCTTTAGCAGATCCTTTAGTGGCTTTTACAATCTTTTTACCTTCTCCCGCAGGCACGGTCCTTATCAATGGATGGTTGTTGTCTTCCATATTTGGGTATACCAATATATCCTGTAAAACTTCATGAGGTAAGATTTGAGCCATACCTTTAGCAAGCATTGATTTTCCAACACCCGGATCACCAATAAGCAAAACATTTCTTCTTTGTTTTGCCGCTTTTTTAATTGTTTCAATGGACTCTTCATGTCCAATTACCTGATCAATTAATAAAGGTGGCACTTCAATATCCTGTGAGCTTTTAATATTATTATAATCTAACATTGGCTGAGTTTCATCGTTATTGATGCTTTCGCTCTCAACCTCAACATCTTTAGAAGAATCTTCTATTACTTCCTGTTCTTCAAATTTCATAACAAACCTCACATAATCTTAATAAATTCATCATTAAAAAGTTAAGTTTAAAATACTATTTAAATATTATTTAATAGCAGGCTATATAAAAAGTTTTCTATTTTAGTAAATAAAAGTAACTAAAATAATATTGACTTTAACTCATAATAATTTTTGTTTCCAAATCAATAGACATTATTAAAATATCACATCATTAATTTTATTAATAGATATTATCATTTAAATAATCAAATAAAATTATTTCAAATCTTCTTTAATTAAATAAAGTATAAATTTAAAAAAAAATAGATATTATTATATATTAATGAAAGACATATTAAAAACTACAAGATAATTATCAATATTAAGTATCTTGTTAATCGAGTTTGTGCATGGAAATCAAAATTCAGTTGTATATTAATAATAGCATTTAAAGTGTTAAGCCCCCGAATTGAGATATATAATCCATGCCTCAAATTTGATTAAGTTTAACTCATTTTCAAATTATATATAACATCACTTCAAATATATTATATTATGACAAAGTGTATCATGGTTCAAGGAACCTCATCAAATGCTGGAAAAAGTATGCTTGTAGCAGCCTTATGTAGAATATATAAGAACAGAGGATATAAAGTAGCTCCTTTCAAATCCCAGAACATGTCTCTGAACTCCTATACCACAAAAGAGAACGGAGAAATTGGAATAGCTCAAATGTTACAGGCCGAAGCGGCAATGATAGAACCAAGCATTCATATGAATCCTATTCTGCTCAAGCCAAAAGGGGATTTTACATCAAATGTAATCATCCAGGGAAAATCCATTGGAGACATGAACTTCTATGACTACCAGCACAAGTACCATGATACCGCATTGAATGCAATAAGAGAAAGCTTCAAGATTTTATCCGATGAATATGATGTCATAATTATTGAAGGTGCAGGCTCACCTGCTGAAATCAACATGAGAAAGCAGGATATAGCCAATATGGAAATCGCACATATGGCCGATGCCAATGTCATTCTAATAGCAGATATTGAGATGGGCGGTGTCTTTGCAGCAATTGCCGGAACATATGTCCTGCTTGACGATTATGACAGGTCACGCTTAAAAGCAACTGTTATCAATAAATTCAGGGGAAATTTGGATATCTTAAAACCGGGACTTGACAGAATTGAGGAAATTACCGGCGAACCTGTTTTGGGAGTGCTTCCATATGATGAAACCTTAAAGTTGCCTGAAGAGGATTCCGCATCTCTAACCACACATGTATTTGAAGAGGACAAGGACATTACAATTGGAGTAATCAGATTGCCTAAAATAGCTAATTTTACAGACATCGATCCGTTTGAATACGAAAGCGATGTGGCTCTTAAAATGATTGGCATAAACGAGGATATTGGGGATGTTGATGCCATTTTAATTCCAGGAACACGTAACTCAACAGAAGACATGTTTGCACTACGTGAAAGCGGCCTTGCTGACAAGATTATCGAGAAATCCTCCGAAATACCTATTGTTGGAATCTGTGGAGGAATTCAAATTCTAGGAAATATAATTCATGACGAAGAAAAGCGCGAATCAAAGCATGGAACCATTGAAGGGCTTGGGCTATTGGACATCGAATCCAATTTTTCAAGATCAGAAAAGATAGTAACCCAATCCAGCGCCACAATTTCAGAAAATCTAGATGGGATTGCAGCTGAAATATTCAAAAACATAGTTGGCGAAACAGTCACAGGATATGAGATTCACGAAGGCACAACAGACCTTTTGAATTCAACTGCCCTTTTGAATGTTAAGGAAGGCCAAGGAAACAACGACAATGGTGAAATTGACGGAGCATGTAACGGCAATGTATTTGCAACATACTTCCATGGAATATTCCACAACTACAACTTCAGAAGAGAATTCCTGAATTACATAAGAGTCAGTAAAGGTCTTGAAGCCAAGTATGGTGAAGACCCATACGAAACCCAAAAGGACTACTCATTAAACAGGTTAGCCGAAATAGTCGAAGAAAACCTTGACATGGACATAATCGACGAATTGCTTTTCGGCAATTAGTTAAATCCTATTTTTTGTGTGCTTTTGCCATACCTTATCATCATCATTGGCGCTAGCCTTATTATCAGCCATCACGCCCACCAAATCATGTGCTACATACGGCTCTTCCAAATAGCTGATATCATCATCTGTTAATTTTAAATCGACGGAGTTTACAGCCCCTTCTACATGATGCATTTTAGTGGCACCGACAATCGGGGATGTTGCCCTTGTCAAAAGCCAAGCAAGAGAAACTTCTGTCATTGAAACATCATAATTGTTTGCAAGCTCATTTACCCTTTTAATTATCTCCAAATCCTGCACTTCAGTATTCTGATATTTCAATTTGGCATAAAAATCCTCATTTAATCTTTTTGACTCATCACCAGGCATTCTTGAAAGCCTTCCAGAAGCAAGAGAACTGTAAGGAGTAACTGCAATATTGTCTGTTTTGCACAGTGGAATCATTTCCCGTTCCTCTTCCCTGAAAATCAAATTATAATGGCCTTGAATTGATACGAATTTGGCAAATCCTTCACTTTCAGCCAATGCGTTTGCCTTTGCAAGCTGCCAGGCAAAACAGTTTGATATTCCTATATATTTTACTTTGCCCTCTTCAATGACCTCATTCAAACCTTCCAGAATATCATATAACGGAGTATTATAATCCCACATGTGGTAGATATACAAATCAATATAATCCAAACCCAAGTTTTCAAGGCTTTTTTCAACAAAATTGTGAATATGCTGTTGGCCTGAGACATTATCTTTAATTTCATCTTCTGAACGGGGTAAAAACTTGGTTGCAACAACAATATCATCCCTTGAGGCATATTTCCTTATTGCTTTTCCGAGATACTGTTCTGAAGTTCCGTTTTGATATCCTATTGCAGTATCGTAAAAGTTTATTCCATGGTCCAATCCGCTTTTAATGATTTCAATTGATTCGGCTTCGGGCAATGTCCATGTGTGCATTCCATTTTTTGGATCCCCAAATCCCATGCATCCCATGCAGATTTTGCTCACTTTCAGATTTGAATTACCTAATTTTACATATTCCATAGCAACACTTCCCATTATTACACAACTGTTAATTTTAAATTTAAACCGCATTATTTAAAAAGTCTCTTTCAAAAACTTGTGTGATTTGAATTTTTGCTAGTTTTTGAGTCACGAATTTTTTTCGTTCTATTTTTTCTTTATTTTTAATTTAAAAGCAGTAAAATTAATATATTAAGTGGAGCTAATATATTAATATGTCCACTAACAATATAAAAGCTCCATATGAATGAATGGAGTTAAAAGAATATAAACTTTCCGATTTTGTACCTGAGTTTTCTGAATTCCGTCAATTTGATGATCTTTCTCGATTTGGTTGTGAAAATATTGAGAATAATCTAATTAGGTTGGAAAAACGTGGTAAAATTCATTTTGAAAATAGAATTGCAGTTTGTCCAAGTTGTAAGTCTCATCATACTGTTAAAAATGGAACTTATGAAAGAAAACTTATTTTTTTAAGAATTGGTGAGCGAATTTGCACTATTCAGAAATATAAGTGCAAAAAATGTGGTAAAGTCTTTTATACTGACTTATCTTCTCTTGTTTATTCTAATTCTAATATTACTTTGCCTGTTATTGATTGTATTGAAAATTTATATCAAATTTATGGGGCAGGACTCCATAAAATCCGATTTGACTTAAAACAACAACATAACATTGAAATCTCACATCAGAGCATAGAAAACATCATATTGAACTCTAATTATCAATTTAACTATAAAAATTGGTATTATTCTGGATATTACTTATTTGACAGTCTTTGGGTAAAAATCAATGGAGAATGGAACTATATTTTAGCATTATTCGACGTTAAATTAAATACTCTTGTTTCAGCTAAATTGGTCGAATCGGAAGATTCTACGACCATTTATCAATTTTTAAACGAATCACTAAGAAATCAGAAGAAGATTTCAATTGGGACTGATTTAAAACATGAATATCGTGAAGACATAGATAAATTAAATGTAAAACATCATTTCTGCAAATTTCACGTCAAACAAATGATAAACAGAAGATTTAAAGACTATTTTGACAAAAATAAATTGAATGGCGAAGAACATGATGAATTAATCGATTTAAAACAAGACATATTTAAAGCATTAAATGCAAAAGACTTGAATGAAGCAAATAAATTGCGAGATGAATTAATTAGAAAAAATTATCCAAAAAATAAGTTTACAGACAAATTAATATGGAAATTCATCATTCCTTACTTTAAAAAATTAACGACACACCTTGAAAACTCGAACATTCCATCAACGAACAATAAAATTGAAAATATCTTTCAAAAAGTATTTCCAAAACACATAAAAAGAACAATGAAAATAGAACAAGGACTTTTAACAAGATTCATGCTAAAACTAAATCATTGGAACATAAAAAATGAAAAAGAAAAAAATCACACAAGTTTTTGAAAGAGCCAAGAAAATATTGGAAAAAAATAATTTAGTTCAAAAAGTCAAAATTTAATATAAGATAACTTAATATATATTATAGAAAAGATTAATCAATACTCTTATTGAGTATAAAAATTACATAAAGAGAAAAAATCACATTTTACAGGCAAATAATACTGTTAACTTCCCAATTGATGAATAAAACTTTAAAAGAACTTCAAACACTCCGCTTCAGAAAGACAAAAAGTTTAAAACATTTAATAATTCTTTATTTACTAACAACACCAATTGAAATGCAACTGCTAAATGAAAAATACCTATTTATGGAATAATCTACTTGACAAAAAACAGATATTTGATTATAAATTTGCTTCAAGATAGAGTAGAAATCAAAAAAGATAACTGTCAATAATCTAACAACTAATCTAACAGAACCTGAAGATAACTGATTAAAATTGAAAATGGTTAAATTTAAACGAAAAAGACCTAATATAATGGTGAGTGAATGCTTGGAAAAAAGATGCTAAGAGACATACGAAAACACAAAGGCCAATTCATATCTATTTTTTTAATGGCCTTTTTAGGAGTTTTCGTTTTTACAGGCATCAGCAGCGAATATGTGGCTCTTGAAGTAAATATTGACGATTATTATGAAGAAACCAACTTGGCCGATGGCTGGATTTATTCACCTTATCTGAATGATTTGTTTCTCGAACAGGTCTATCTTTTAGGTCCAACTACACAAATGGAAAGGCAATTGGTTGTTGAATCGGTAGCGGACTTTAAAAATGACCCCGAAGTTACGCTGCACTTTGTAGAAAACAATACAATATCCAAATTCCATTTATTGGAAGGCAATCCAATAGACATTAATGACAGTGAGGGGGTATGGCTTGACAAAAGCTTTGCCGATGCCCACGGACTGAAAATTGGAGACCGCATCAGCTTTGAAAGTGAAGGATATGTAATCGATAAGGAAATTAAAGGATTAGGATATTCTCCGGAATACGTTTATCACGCATCACCTTATTCAGTAATGCCCGATTACAGTAAAATCGGCTTTGCTTACATGTCTTATAAAGCATTTCCAGAGGATACAGTTCCATACAATGTTTTAAACGTTAAATTTGATGGTTCTCCCGACACATATTCCAAATTGTTAGATTATCGTTTAAATGGATATTACAGCACATTTCTTAAACAATCCGATCATCCGAGTGTTTATCAGTTTTCAGAAGAAATTGCCAAACACAAAATGATGGCAGGTATTTTCCCTATTGTATTCATCATAGTTTCAATGTTAATCCTTTTGACAACAATGACAAGGATAATTTCACATCAAAGAATGCAGATAGGCATATTAAAAGCCAATGGATTTA
The DNA here is from genome assembly GCA_030539795.1 of Methanobrevibacter sp. Taxonomy (GTDB): domain Archaea; phylum Methanobacteriota; class Methanobacteria; order Methanobacteriales; family Methanobacteriaceae; genus Methanocatella. The sequence goes on along the minus strand of JAUNXN010000016.1, from coordinate 2,858 downwards.
AAAACACTACAATAACCCTTCATTATATATCATATGGATTCTTTTTAGTTTTAAGCGGTTCCGTTTTAGGTTTGATTTTAGGGCCTATACTACTACCTCCACTATTCTATCCATCAATGATTAATGCATATAAAATACCTGTATGGAGCTCCGCCTGGAGTATGAATTTTATATTTTTAGTGGCTTTAATGGCCATATTTTCAATTGCAGTTTCATATCGTGCCGTTTCAAGCATTTCAAACGAAAAGCCTTCACATGCCATTAAGCCTAAAGTGCCAAAAGTGTCAACTTCAGGATTCGTTGAAAGATTAAATATTTGGAAAAGATCATCATTCAATTTCCGCTGGAATTATAGGGATATTAAAAGAAATAGATTGAGAAGTTTAATGACTGTTATAGGAGTTATGGGCTGTACTGCACTTTTAATTGGTGCATTTGGATTATATGATGGGTTGAATGATGTAAAAGAATGGGAATATGGTCAAATTTGTCATTATGATTCAAAATTAATAATCGATGAGGACACCACAGTATCGCAAATTGATGCAGCCCTCAGCGATGTTAATGGAGATAAAATAATGGAGGAAAACATCGAACTCGAAAAAAATGACACGAAAAAATTGGGAACTGTTATGGTTTTAAACAACACGGATTTAATAACACCAACAGACAATGATAAGAATCCAATAGAAATCGGAAAAGATGAAATTTCAATTTCACAAAAAATGGCAGATATGTTTAATTTAGACGTTGGCGATACCATTAAATGGCACATCATGGGATCAGACAAATGGATTAAAACAAAAATTGATAAAATCCATGCAGATCCAATATCACAGGGTTTCATCATGTCCCCATATAAATTGGAGAAATTAGGTTTGAATTACACTCCAACCAGTATCATAACTTCAGAACATGTGAACAAAACATATGACGGCTTTAAAACAACCAGCACCCTTGATGATATTGAAAAGGGTTGGGACCAAATAACCCAAACAATGTGGCTGTTCATTTACATATTATCATTCTTCGCATGTGTTTTAGCAATCATCGTTTTGTATAATTTAGGATTACTGTCCTTTACAGAAATTGAAAGGGAAATTGCAACACTTAAAGTACTTGGATTTAAAAGCAATAACTTAAGAAGATTGCTATTAACACAAAACATAATATTTACATCCATAGGATTTATACTGGGCGTGCCTTTAGGTCTCTATACCCTAGATTTAATATGGACCTCTACAGGAACTACATTTTATGTAATACCTTCATTAACTATTACAAATGTATTATTATCTGCTTCAATTACATTTTTCCTTTCTATACTCGTTAATCTAATGTTTTCAGGTAAAATCAAGAAGTTAGATATGGTTGAATCACTCAAAGCAAGTGAATGAACTTCAATCCTCAAGTTAAATCCTGACATTACTAGTTTTAAATCACTTGAAGAATAGAGAATTCTTACACAATACTGTTAAAAATACAGAAACAAAAAAAATGCTTTTACAGATTTATGCAATATAAAAAAAAGTAATGAAGACTCGCCTCGCTTTAAAGGCGAGAAATTCATTTAGGAAAAGTATACGATTTTACTTTCTTTTTGGTATTTGTTCACTATTGACTGGCCAAGAGCAACTGATTTTGAGAGTGTTTTACCTACAAGCTGATTCAATCCAATCATCATGTAGTTTGCTGATGCAGCTTTAAACATACCGTTGATTGCACCGCCAAATGGAGAGAACTGCAATCCTCTTCCGACTCCTTTCAATACATTGCCCCAGAAGGTACTGTAATCCTGGTGGTCAGCGGCATATATCAAACCGTAACCTCCACCTAAAACACCACCTATCACCGCATTGACACCCATTGAAATTATTGGTGCAAATGCAGTATGCAATGAAGCAGCAATTCCCCATCCTGCACCTGCAGTAACAGCTGCTGTAAGCAATGTAAAACCACTTTCAAGCAAATCTTTTCTCCAGGAAGCCATAGGATGTTTTTCATAGTTGTTATGAGGATTACCAAATATGACAACGTCTTCAAGGGAACCGTCATTGTTGTAAATGTCTATTTTTGTTTTCAGATTAGGAACAGAAGAATAACCTGTATTGTCTGAAAAGATAGACATGATTACCTTAGATGTTCCTGTGTTGTAGATTGCTCCACCATATTTAGCATAATTTCCTGTGAAGGTACAGTTCAGAACATTCAGCACTCCATTGTTTACAATAGCTCCACCATAGTCTGACTTGAACTTGTAGTCAACCCTATTTTTGTTGAATGTAGAGTTGGTAATTGTAAGTGATCCTTTGTTTTCAATAGCAATGTTGAATCCTTCAATAGTCAAACCGTTGATTTGGACCTTTGCACGATTAGCAGTTGTCATGAATTGTGTTGTATCATCATCAGAAGGATTTTGAACGGAAATCCTTGCACCTGCACCGTTAATAATCAGCAACCCATAATCAGGTGTAAACAAGCTTTTGGAATTTGGTACTGCATAGTAATCTCCCTCAATCAATGTAATGTTTATTACATCATATCTGGTGTTTCCGTTAACTATTTTTGAAACTCTCATAAGGGAAGCAATGTTGTCCACAACAGCATTGTAAACAGTATTGTTGAGGCTTTCCCTGACCAGATATAGTCCTCCTTTTTCTGTGTTTATTGTATTTGATGAGTATCCTTTGCAGTTGACAAGTCTGACAATGGATAAATCTTCGATATCAAAATCATTTTTCTTATTGTTATTCCATACCAAATTGATCCTGACAGCTAAGAAAACAAGCATCACAGTTAAGGATAAAACATTCAAAGCCAAAGCGACAAAAACAATCAGCGTAACCTTGAAAACAGTT
>JAUNXN010000193.1 GCA_030539795.1 Methanobrevibacter sp. | reverse complement strand
CAAAAGTAATACAAAACTTAAATTTATATAACATTAATTTTAAACTAAGGCCAATGACCCTATCTCTAAAACTAAAAAAATTCTTAATAAAAAATGGTGCAACCGAAGTGGGTTTTGCAGACATTGCAAACTTCACGCCACAGCCAGAGTTGAAAAACGGAGTTGTTTTTTACATCACATATCCAAAAGAGATTATAAGACATATGCAGAATGCCCCGACACAGGAATATGTTGAAGAGCTAGTCAGTCTGAATTCAAGATTGGATGCCCTTGGAATGAAATGTGAAGAATATTTAATTGATGAAGGCTACAATGCATATGCTCAAACAAAAAAGAGATTAGGAACTGATTTTGGTGAGTTTAACTCATTTGAATTGCCTCACAAAACCATTGCCACACGCGCAGGACTTGGATGGATTGGAAAATCCGCACTGTTTACAACAAAAAATTACGGATCGGCATTAAGATTATCATCCGTTTTAACAGATGCCCCATTAGATATTGGAAAGCCAATACTGAAATCAAGATGCGGAAAATGCATGGAGTGCAGAGATGCATGTCTCGGAGGGGCAATAAGCGGACTAAACTGGAACTACAAACTTAAGCGAAACGACTTTTATGATGACAAAAAATGTGAAAAATACGCTTTGAAAGTGTCAGAGGAAAATTTGGGAAAACCAGATACAGTATGCGGAAAATGCATTTTTGCCTGTCCACACACACAAAAATATATTAAAGAATTATAATTTTACAGCATGTCTAAAGTCAGAACCACAAGAATCCATATCTAATCCCTGTATCTTCTTATCCATGTGTACGGTTTCAAGCTCATCATTGGAATCCAATGCAACAACAAAACCCATTTTTGTCCAAAATTCTATGGCTCCAGGCAAGGTCTTATGAGTATGCAAATAGATATCGTCAAAATCAGCTTCATTTGCAAAGCTTTCTGCAATATTAAACATTTTTGAAGCCAGACCACAGCGACGACATCGTCTATCCACAAACAATCTCCATATGCTGGATGTAGTGTCTTTGGAATATAGGTGTCTGAATTCTGGAAAATCCTTATCATAAGCCCTTATTCCAATTGTACCTATGATTTCACCGGTTTCATAATAAGCAACAAAAAAATTATTCCTTTCAGGTCTGATATAATAATCTTCCATGTTTACAATGTCCTGATGCCACTCTGGAACATAGCCATATCCAAATTCCAATTTTATCATCTTAAACAGAAATTTCTTAACATCCTCGATTTCCTTTGGATTATTGCCTAAAGGTTTGATTGTAACATTCATAGGAAACACCATTCCAAAAAAGTATTACTTTCATACAAGAATTTATTCAATTAGTAATACTTTTTAATGAATTTTGAATAACTTTAATATTGATAAAGTACAAATTAGTATTTAAAAGTTATCATTTGAAAATCATTAAGGTGATTTGATGGAAAAATTATTAGATGTTGAAAACGTTTCAATTTCATTTATTCAATATACACAAGGTTTAAATCAAAG
>JAUNXN010000090.1 GCA_030539795.1 Methanobrevibacter sp. | reverse complement strand
GCAACTCCAAAGATAACTGCTAAGGCAAAAACATTCAAAAAATCAGTTAAAACCAAAAAATACTCCATAACTTTGAAAAATAATGTTAACAAAGTTATGAAAAAGACAAAAGTTAGCATCAAAGTCAACAAGAAAACTTACTATGCTACAACCAACAGCAAAGGTGTTGCAACCTTCAAAATCACAAAATTGGTTAAAAAAGGTAAATACACAGCAACAGTCAAATTTGCAGGCAGCAACTACTACAAGGCTAAGTCTGTAAAAGTTTCTATTACTGTTAAGTAGATGTTAATCATCTACACTTTTTTTATTTTTTTTATTAGGTCATTAATCTTCGAAGTCTCACTATCTCTTTTTCAACAAAAAAATTTAAATTAAATCTTTAAAAGATATTATTATGTAAAATTACTTTTAAAAAATGTTGAATGGTGGAAATTATTTTGAGAAAAAGGATGCTTTTTGTCTTGTTTTTGGCATTAATTCTTGTTTTTTCGATTAGTGCAATAACTGCAAACGATTCAAACATGACAGATTTATCAGTGCTGAATTCAAGTGATGATTCAATTCAGATTGGAAATGCAGCTCAAGCAGAGCCAATTATCTCAGATAATACGCCAACTGACGATTATTCAAATGAATCCAGCTTAAATAAAACTGAATTCGCATCACCGACAACCAGCGTATACTATAAAGGTTTTTATAATGTAACTTTAAAGGATTCAAATGATACATTGCCAAACAAGACTGTTACTTTTACAATAAATAAGGTCAACTATACTGCCGTTACAGATAGCAACGGTGTTGCTAGCATTAATTTGGAGTTAACTCCGGGAAAATACACTGCAAGTGCTTATTTTGCAGGTGATGAGACTTATGAATCCAGCAGTTTAACCACTTCCTTTGAGGTCTTATCAACCATTAAGGCAAGCAATCTATCAAAATACTATAAGGGAAGCACAAAATACACAGCTACATTATTTGACAGCTATGGAAATGCTTTGGCAAATGGAAATGTCACTATAACTGTAAATGGCAAATCCTACACCAAAAAAACCAACAGCAAAGGTGAAGTCAGCTTAGCAGTAAACTTAAAGCCAGGAACTTATAAAATCGTTTCAGCAGATCCGATTACAGGATATAAGGTAACCACCACATTTAAGATTTTACCGACAATCACCTCAAAAAACATTAAGAAAGTTGCAGGAAGCGGCAGAAAATTCAGCGCCAAATTCTTTAAGGGCAATGGAAAGGCACTGGCCAACAGATATGTTAAATTCAAGGTAAAGGGCAAGATTTACAAGGTCAAAACAAATTCAAATGGTAAAGCAGGTCTGGCATTAAAGCAGCTTAAGAAAGGAAAATATAAGGTTATCTGCTATAATCCTGACGGATTTTCAAAATCGTATACAGTTCAAATCTTTAAAAGGAAGGCATCTACCAAACTGACATCCAGCTTCTATACATTCCTTCCGAATGATGATAAGGTGATTAGGGTAAAGTATTCAACTGCATTGAATGATAATTCAAATGTTGGAAGAATCATTAAAATCAAGATTAACGGAAAGACTTATTCCAAAAAAACTGATAGCGAGGGAATTGCATCCCTTAGTTTAAAATCATTTAAAAAAGGCCTCTACACAGTCGAATATTCCTATGGGGGAACTTATTATTTTAAGGCGGCCAAAACAAAGAATTTAGTCACAATAATTGATAATGCATCAGATACTAAGCTAACCGTAAAAAGTACAAAGACTTTCGGTTATGGTGCAGGCACTCCATTTAAGGTAGCTTTTACGGCGGGCGGCGTTCCGTTGCCTAAAAGAACCATGACATTCAAGGTCAATGGTGAAACATATACCCAAACCACTGACAATAAGGGAATTGCAGAAGTGCCTATCAATTTGAATCTTGGAAATTACACTATCACTTATAAGACAAATACCAAATTTAAGGTAAATGGAACTTCCGGCTCCTGTGATATAAAAGTTGTCAAAAGGGACCCTTCTAAAGTAGTGTGGAAATGCGGAAAGTCCTATAAAGATAATCTGCAGACCTTCAAAGTTCTAGTGACTGATGCAAATGGAAAGGCAGTATTCGGTGGAGACATTGAGTTGACTATTGATGGGGAAACATTCTATTCAACTGTCAGGTCAAACGGATATGCAACATTTAAGACAGAAGCCCCAATAGGAAAATACAAGGTTTCGGTTAAGTTCTGCGGCAATAATGAATTCCTTCCAAGCTCAACATCCAAATCCGTAAATGTCAAGCTTTCCAAATTCGGCAATGGGTTGAATCAAAAGAATGCCGCTTCTTTGAAGGCATATCTTAGGTCCTCCTGGCATTGTAAGGTCGGAAGTCCCGCCATCAAGTCATTGGTTAAATCATTGACCAGCGGCTTGACCAATAAGGTGGATAAGGCAAAGGCCATATTCAATTATGTAAGGGATAATTTGGATTATAGCTACTATTATGATACAAAATACGGTGCATCAAAGACATTGAAGCTTAAAAAGGGAAACTGTGTTGACCATTCCCATTTATTGGTTGCCATGTTCAGGACAGCAGGTTTTCAGGCAAGATATGTTCATGGGGTCTGCCATTTCATTAAAAGCGGAGATACGACAGGCCATGTCTGGACTCAAGTCAAGATTGGCAAGACTTGGGTTTGCGCAGATGCTATTTCCTATGGAAATGATTTGGGAAGAATAAAGAATTGGAATACAAAATCATATCATGTCTATGGCAAATATTCAAGTCTTCCATTCTAAATCAGATTATTTTTTTAAAATCAGCACGTAATATATTTTTTACTTAAAAAAGGAAAATAAAAAAAAGAAAATGGAAAAGCTAGAAAGCTCCTCCACCTCCACCACCAGATCCTCCTCCGAGGCCACCGAAGCCACCGGAATCGGATGATGAATGAACAGTTGAATAGCTTGTATTGTATGCGCCATTGAAGAGTCCATATCCTCCATAGTAATGATACCTGAATAGGTCATCATCATATTCTGTGACATTCGGCATCTGCAGTTTCATGGACTCGTAAACCTCATCAGCTACTCCAAGAGCGGCACCATAAATCAGGTACTTTCTCCACACAACTATTGATTCTGGACGGTGTTCTTCAATTAAACTGTTGTCTTCCAAGAACTTCTTGAAATTCTCCCATTTGAGGTAGAAGACTCTGCCGCTTTCGGTCCATCTTCCGAAAATATCCTCATCAACATATAACAATGCTGCTGAAAAGATGATTAGGACTATTCCTCCTATGAGAGCATAAAATCCATTTCCAAGATTGGTCATAAATCCGAGGATGGCTATAATTGCTCCAAAGACTATGCCTCCCAATCCGATTACATTAATCATGGTAGAACCGGCATCATCAAAGTATTCTGCCAAATTAATCTGGCTTTTGACTGATTCTTCCCAACTTTCAATATGGTTTAAAAACCATTTTGCCTGTGTTTCGGAAGAGAACTTGTCATTCAATTTTGATAGGTTTAAGGCATTGTCCTTTGCAAAGTGGCTTAATGTATTGAAAAGGATTTTTTCAGTAGGACTCAATTCGTTTTCCTTATCGTGATTGAATGTCAGAATCAATTCATTTGTATCGCTTTCAGAATTCGGTTCACTATAGATTTTAAGGATTTTCCTGTCAATCAGGTTCATGATGGAAGCTTCAAATCCTTTCATATTTGGTTTTCCAATGTCCTTTTTGTTTTCAACAAGTGCATTGATCACTTCTGGAGGGTCATCGCTTGGAAGTTCCCTTTCATAAATGCCTTCATACATTACCTTAGGTTCCCTGCCGTATTTGAAGTAGGTGAATACAGCACCGATTGGGCTTAAAATGGATAATAATCCTAAAACAAGATAGCTGGTATTCCAAAAGTTCCTACCGTTTATGCTGTCCTCAAGGTTTTTCAGAATCATTTCACGACCGTCCTGATTTACATGCTTTGCATATGGAGCATCATTGAAATCACTGATTGGCATTAAGACGAGCAATTCGTAGAATTCACCTTTTGGAATGGATGTGCTTTGAGCGGTTATTGACCATCCCTGCAATGATGAGGATTCATTGTAGTCCTGCGGATTCAAATAGTATTCGTTGCCGCTGGTGCCTGGCAGGGTTATGATGGCTGACAGGCTTCCAACGCCGACATCCCATTCTTCTCCCCAGAGTTTATATTGGATTGCCCCAACATCATTGAAGAGGGTTACAACACCGACCATATCATAGCTGATGAAAACGGACACGTCACAGTCCCTAATGCCTTTTGTATGGGCAGCATCGGAATATAGGTAAATCTTCAGATGTTTATATCCATCCTTATCGCTTACCTTAAGCACGGGATAGGCTCCTTCTGCATCAACCTTAATGTTTTCAATGCTTTCACCGGATTTCAGGGGAATATCCCTGTAAACTCCATTGAAAGCACCGTCAAATGCATAATTATACTGTTCATCTACATGAAGCAGACCATTATTTTCAACGGTCAGGTCAATATATGCCTGGTCTATCGTGTAGCTTCTGTCATCATCCGCCGAAACGAAAGTTAGTGTTGAAAATAATATGAAAATGAGTAAGATTATGCAGAATGTTTTTTTAACATTCATATAATCCCCCCTATTTAAAATTTAACTTCAGGAACTTCTCTTTCTGCTGCTGGTGCTTCAAAGAATACTTCTTCTTTAAAACCAAACATTTTTGCAATGATGCTGCTTGGGAATTGTTGGCAAGCATTGTTGTATTTCAAAACGACATCATTATAGAACTGTCTTGCATATGAAATCTTGTCTTCAGTGTCGCTCAATTCGGTTTGCAATTGTTGGAAATTGCTGTTGGCCTTTAAGTCAGGATAGTTTTCTGCAACAGCAAACAATGATTTCAAAGCACCGGTCAATTGGTTGTTTGCTTCACTTGCTTCTTGAGGGGTTGAAGCATTCATGACGCTTGTTCTTGCTTTTGTCACTTCTTCAAGCACGCCTTTTTCATGACCTGCGTATCCTTTTACGGTTTCCACCAGGTTTGGAATCAAGTCGTTTCTTCTTTTAAGTTGAACGTCGATTTGCGCATAACTGTTTTTTACGCGGTTTCTGAGTCCAACGAGGTTATTGTACATGTGTATTAAAGTTACCACAATAAATATGACTAATATAATTACTATTATCCATAAAATTAGATCCATTTTATCACCTGATTTATATTTATATTTAGATATTAAAAATATACTTTGTCTTTTTAGGGTATTTTAAATGGAAAAATATAATTTATATTATAAATCAATTTATTTGAGAATTTTTTGCTTTTAAGCAATACCTTTATATATGGGAAAGTAAATATATTATTTTATCATATTATTCTAGACAATATGATGTGCAAGTATTGCTAACTATTCGATGCCGAGATAGTCTAGCCTGGTAAGGCGCGAGACTGGAAATCTCGTGGGCGTTCAGCCCTCCTGGGTTCAAATCCCAGTCTCGGCGTTTATTAGTTTTTAACTATATTTTTTTGATTAAATTTAAAAATACTTGTTAAACTGATATTTATGCACTCTTAGTTTATTTAAGCTAAGTTTATAACTGTTGAAAGAACTGTGTTTTGCTAGTCAAAACATTCGAATCTATTATTTTACGTCTCGTAGGTTCGCTCTATAAATGGAGGTTATTTAATGGAAGACGAATTTAAGCATTTAGTGCGTATATCCAGAAAGGATGTAGATGGTAATAAAACCATTGAACACGCTTTAACTGATATTAAAGGTGTTGGAATATCTTTATCTAAAACTTTATGCCGTACTTTGGACTTAGATTTAGATGCTAAAATTGGATACATTGCTGACGAAGATGTTTTAAGAATTGAAGAAATTTTGGAAAACCCTCAAAAATTTGACATTCCATCATGGATGTTAAACAGAAGGGAAGACTATGAAACTGGTGATGACATTCACTTAATCGAATCTGATCTTGACATGACTTTAAGAGATGATTTGAACAGAATGAAAAAGACCAGAAGTTACAAAGGTAGAAGACACGAAGTTGGTTTAC
>JAUNXN010000192.1 GCA_030539795.1 Methanobrevibacter sp. | reverse complement strand
TTCTGAGTAATAAGGTATGATATTATTGTATTTTTTGCAATATGATTCAATGATATTTTTAGAATTATCTTTTGATGAATCGTCGACTAGAATCAATTCAATATTTTCAAATCCTATGCTCTGATTGATAATTGATTGGATAGTATTGTCTAAATGTTTTTCAGCATTATAAATTGGCATTATAACACTAACTTTGTATTTCATTAATATTCCTCTTTATTTTTCAATTGCATTATCATAATCTTTAAGTACATTTTTTATATTTGATTTTACAAGATTTTTCGCATTTGAATTAGGTTGAGATTTTATTTCTAAAAATAGTTTTGGAAAATACTGTTTCATAATCCCTAAAGGAATGTAATGTGAATCAATATTTTCAAAAAGTTGAGTAATATGTTCGTTAATGTCTTGTCGAGCCATATAGTATCGGGATCTATCAGAAAAACTATATTTTCTTTGAAGTTCTTTTTCAAGTTCATTTCCATGATAATATTTTTCCCAATCCTTTGGATTTTTAACCATGATGTCATCAAGGAATTCTATAAAACTAGCTCTTTTATCACAATCTTTTATTAATTCTTTTTCGATTAAACTAAGTGAAAATAATCCTTCTCTTAAAGCATATGTTAATGCTGGTCCAACTTTAAGAATTGCCACTCCATCTTCTACCATTTCTTTTAATTTATTTTGTGTTTGGTAGTCAGTAGAATGGCCTTCAAATACTAAATTAGGATATTCAGCTAATTTTTCACAAAGTTCAACAGATTCATGTCTATCGTAATCAAGAATATCATAATTTCTAAATTCAACGCCCGGTTGCACAACAATAGCAATTATATTGTCCCATGCATCATCAAAACCATTTTCTTTAAATGTTTTATCATATGTTTTGATGGTATTTTCAAAATCTTGGGGTGAAGTAACGGTTAATGTATTTTTTTCATCATATTCTCCGCCAGGAATTGGAACTTCGCTTCCTATAACATAAACCGGATGAATTGAATTTGGAAATTTAGTCTGTCTTTCAATAAATGCTTCTTCACAGACTTTATAGAGTTCAACTCCTCTTTTAGCAATTATCTCATCGGACAATCTTTTTGTTGAGTCATCACTACCTAAAAACATGCTTGTGTCTAAATGAATTTTGGTATATCCGGCAAGTACTGCTAATCTAACAAGTTCTTTTGCATTGCCCATAGCTTCATTTTCTGGTTTGTCTGCCCATACAAGGGGTCCAAAATGATCTGCACCTAATATGATTCTCTCTTTAGGGAATCCAACATTATCTGCAATATTATGGAGATATTCAACGAAATCTGCTGGAGTCATATTCATATATCCGCCAAACTGATTAACTTGATTTGCAGTGCATTCGATCAATACATACTCTTCTGTGAATAAGTAATATTCTAAAATCGCTTCTAGAACAATACTATTTGAAGTGCAAAATGAGGGAATTCCAGCTGATATTCCTGAATTTCTTTTCTCAAGAATTTTTTTAATTGGATGTTTCAAATAATCACCAAAA
>JAUNXN010000191.1 GCA_030539795.1 Methanobrevibacter sp. | reverse complement strand
TCTTTTTTTTTAAAACTTAATACTTTATATTGATGCAGTTCCAATATGATATTAACGGTGATTTAATGGATAAAAAAATGATGATAATTGTCGGAGGAATTATTGCTATAGCTATTGTGGCGGCTTTTATGCTTTTTTCATCAGGTCATGATGCCGGATACAGTAAGATAGACATTATAGGAGACGGTACTGTTGCGGAAAACGGCACGCTCAATGTCAAACTGGAAAACGGCCAAAATGTTGCTTTAAAAGACAAGCCTATTACTATAATCCTTAAAAATTCAAAAGGTAAAGTTGTATTCAATAAAACGGTCAAGACATTTGTAAATGGAGTGGCAAACGTCAAACTGACAAATGTAAGTGCCGGAGAATATGATGTGAATGCAACATTTGGCGGGGACAATAACTATACCGGAAGCAGCGTATCTGAAAAAATCAAAATCGTTGCAGGTGTAAGCGATGATGCAGGCGATGAAAACGCTACTGATGTTGCAGTTGATGATACAACCCCAACTGATGATTCATCAAGCCCTTCTAGTTCACAATCCTACTCCTCTTCAAGCTCATATCGATCCTCAAGTTCTTCATCATCCTCTTCCTCATCTTCATCTTCATCAGACAGCTCTGATAATACGGTGCATTATACTGATGAGAATGGAAACCCTGCGGAAGGATACATTGATGAGAACGGTAATGAGGTCTATGATGACTTCTAATCAATTGGTAAAATAGAATATGTTCCGACCTTAACGGTCGGGATTATTCATTTTTAAAAAAAAGAGTACTCAGAAATATTGAGTACTGCTATCTGGATTTAAAGTTACAGTCTGTGTTGATTGCAACTTGCCATTCAAGTCATATAATTCTATATATGCCTTATCCGGATAATATTTGTAGGAATCGGCACTGTTGACGTCAATATAACCATCATTTCCTATTTTTTTGGTGACAAGATTGCCTTTGTTCAAGCTGTTTCCGTCACGATAGTATTTGATTTTGATGATTACTGACTCGCCGGGATTACCTCCATCAATATAGATTTTGGCGTTGGTCTTGGCGTCAAGACTTGAACCTGTCTTGAAGATTCCGCCGCCGATGTAAATCTGGCCGGTGGTTGCCTTAGCGCTTTCAACCTTTTTATCGGTTGTTGTCTCTACCTTTTTCTCGGTTGTTGTTTCCACTTTAGGCTTTTTGCTTTCCACTTTTTTCTCGGTTGTTGTCTCTACCTTTTTGACTGTCTTTTTAGGTGCAGTTGTGTTTTTGGTCTTTTTGGTTTTATCTACAACCTTTTCGACAGGAGTTTCATCAACAGGCTTCGGACTGGTAATGTTTTTTGTGTCCTTGATTTTTGCTGAAGTAATCATTTCGTTTAGGACATGCAAATCTGTACCGATAAGGATGATATCGGTGTCGTTTTGGGTTTTAACGATTTGATAAGCACCATTTGACTCATAGACTTTTGTATCTGAATCATTTGTTAAAAGTTTCATGTTTTGATGAATCAGCTGGTCGGTCAGGTTCTTGTCAATGATTATTCCTT
>JAUNXN010000015.1 GCA_030539795.1 Methanobrevibacter sp. | reverse complement strand
TTTGGTCATAACATATATTAGAGATTAATAATGTTTGAATTATTTATTTGAGCGGGGGGGGGTGAAAATTCATGGTACATCCTATTATTTCAGCAATTCTATCTTTGATTATTTCAGGTTTAGGTCAAGTTATTAATGGTGAAGTGAAAAGAGGAATAATTCTTTTCGTACTTGCTGTAGTAATGGCTTCTTTAGCCGCATTGGTATTCAAAAACTGGATTGTTACCATATTAATTGGGCTATTGCTATTTATGCTGCTTATGATGCGTATGTGATATCTCAATAGCTATTGTAAAATAAATTATTAATAAATGGAGATAAAAGTTCAAAATGAACTTCATCTTCAAGTTTCTTTTTTTTTTAAAACATTTTTTCAGGAATATTTTCATTCTCTTTCTATCATATATTCTATGATTAAGAAGGCACCTAATACTGCACTAAAGACAAAACCAATTAACCCAAGTCCGGACATACCGAATAATTTAGGGCCTGCCTTGCCGATAATTGCCAAGGATGATCCGATAATCAATGCGGATATAATTAACGCTACTGATAATTGGTTGGTTAATTGACTTATTTCCTCGTGTTTTAATCTTACTTCGATATCCCCTTCTTCCAATTTGTTGGCAGTACTTCTAAGGGTGTCCGGCAAATCTTTTGCTAAATGTTCCAATTGCACTAAATAGTTTAAGCCAACTTTTCCCATTCTTTTTGGTTTGTATTTATTTATGATTATTTGTCGGGATAAGCTTCTTAATTCAGTTGCTGCATTGAAGTTAGGGTCTAACTTTTTACCGGTATCTTCAACAAGAGCTATTCCACGGCCAATCATGACAAATTCCTTTGGAAGAATAACATTATTTTTAACCATTACATTCAGCAAATCTTCCATCGCACCATCCATATTCCTTAATTCCGCTCCATAATACAAATTCATCAAGCCATCAATATCGGCTTGCAATTCAGGAGTATTTTGTGATGAGGAGATGATGCCCATGTACATTAATTGATGTATGATATTGTTTGTATTGCCGCTTATTAACAATAAAATTAATTCCGCTAAATCTTCCTTAAAGTCTTCATTTAAGATACCCATCATTCCGGCATCAATATAACACAGTTTCTTGTCTTCGGTCACGATTAAGTTTCCAGGATGAGGGTCTGCATGGAAAAAACCATCAATCATTATTTGTTTGAAATAAGATTTGACACCATAATTAGCTATTTTTTTCTTATCAATGTCAGGGTAGTCATCCTTAATCAAATCTGTAACTTTAATACCTCTTATCAATTCCATGGTAATTACTTTTTCAGAGCAGTAATCAAAATAGACTTCAGGTATTTTTATATAAACAACGCTTCTGAAGTTTCTTGAAAGATTTTGAAGGTTCATCGCTTCTTCAAAAAAATTAATTTCTTTGAAAATTGACCTTTCAAATTCGCTAATCATTGCAGGCAGGTTGTAAGTTCTTGTAACAGATATGTATTTGTCCATTCGTTCTGCTAGGAATTTCATTATTTTAACATCAGATTCAATAATTTCACGTGAATTTGGTTTTAGAACTTTAACTGCCACTTCTTCCCCATTACTTATTAATTTAGCCCTATATACTTGTCCTATGGATGCTGATCCAATTGGATTTTCATCAAAGTCTGAGAATATCTCATCTAATGGGCTGTCAAGCTCTTCTTCAATCAACGCTTTCATTTCATCAAATGGAGTTAGCGGTGTGTCATCTCTCAATTTTTGAAGCTCATCGGCAATTTCAATCCCAACCAAATCCGGACGTGTACTTAACATCTGACCTAATTTAATATATGCCGGCCCTAATTGTTCTAATACTTTGCGTATTCTGATTGGAGTAGTTTCATCCAGATATGGGTCTTCTTTATCAGCCTTTCGATTCCTAAGGAGTGGAAATTTTTTAAAAAAAGTATTTTCTTCAATTAAATATCCAAAATCATTATCCTTAAGAACTTTGTAGATTTCATTTATCCTTTTGATATTCTCATTTCTACTGTTGGCTTTGACTTTCATTAATTAAAAGTAGTAAAAAGTAACATATATTTTTTTAGAATTTTTCTAAAATTCTTGCATATACCACTTTTAAATCGTCATCGGATTTTTCATAAATTCTTTTTAGAATTAATTCGGGAGTACTTTTTGCAAGGAAATTCATTTTAGGGGTCCTATCGACAATTAAATTGTAATTTTCATCTAGTCCTTTAGCTTCTATACCATCTACGCGAATATTGGTGTAGTTCATAAGCTCTCTTGCCATATGGGTAACAATCACTCCATATGAATCGGATTCTTTTATCATATCAATAAATGTGGATATGATTTTAACTGCCGCATCAAGTTCGGTTATTCCTTCAAGTTCATCTAACAGAACTAATTTTTCAGTTTTTGTGGTGACGATTGGTATGAACACGTTTAAGAATGATTCAAATGCTCCTGCATCAAGAGATCTTTTCTTTGAAAAATGATAAATTTCATCAAACAATTTAATTTCAGCGGAATCCGCACTTACTGGAAGGCCCATTTGTGCCATTATTGAAATTTGTGTTAGTGTTTCAAGAAGGGTGGTTTTACCACCACTGTTCGCTCCTGTTAAAAGCGCAATGTTTTCATCTTTTGTCAATTGATAATCAACTTTCTGAATATAGTCCTCATCTTTTTTAAGCGCCAATTCCAGATGCAATGCACCTTTTAATTTTATTTCATCACTGAATTCCGGCCTACATAATCCATATTCATACGCAAAACTACCTAAACTGAATTCATAGTCAAATTTAATTGCATCTTCAACTTCTTTGACGGCTTTGCTTTTTATGGAATTCAATTCAATTGCTGCAGTTTTTTTGATATCAAATATGTCATTCTCTTTTTTAGAAGATTGTTCAAGAGTCACTCTTTGAATTTCAGTATCATCAATTTGTATCGGATAGGTCCTCAAAAATGGGTCAAAACTTAGGCCAGTTTTTTCACGGATGATTTCTTTCCTTTTATTTATAATTTCGTCAAATATTTTACTAATCTTTGGTGGGAAGTTATTGTTTAATAGATTGAGAATTTCATCTCCTTCAAGGTCAACTTGTTTAATGGATTTTTCAAGTTCAATATCCATATCATCTTTTAGAGAATAAACAAGTTTTTCAATATCCACTTCCCTTTTATCGATAATATTCAGTTCATCAATAATGGGGATGATATTTCCCAACACGCTTTCCTTATTTCTGATTTTCTGGATTTCATGAACTCTTGTGAACAAATCCTTATTCTGAATAAAAAAGTTAATTATCTTTTCTGGAACAATTTCATAATCATTATCTTCAATATTTATCATTACAAGGTTTGGCATTCCTTCAAAATCGAGTATTCCCTGTGAATATACATAAAATACCAAATCATAATTCAGTATTTCTTCTTTGAGCAGTGGTGAATCACTTGCAGTAATGATTGGATAGTATTGATTTAATCCTAAATCTGTAAGGTAGGAGTTGTCCTCTTCACTTTCAACAAGAATGGCCTTACTTGGATCATATTCTGGTTTGGCTTCTTCAACTTCTTTTAAATTTTTCATCAATCCCCTTAATTTGATTATTGGAAGTTGTGAGACATGCTCCTTTGCATTCATTACAAAATCAAGTTGGGAATTTATCTTTGAAATGTCCTTTGATGGGGAAAGCAATAATATCCTGTTTTTTGAATATGATGTATTGGAATAGGATAATATCTTGTTAATGATGTCTTCATAAAGCTCCATAGCCCTATCGCTTTTTATAAATTCGTAATCTTGATTGTTTAATAGCTGATTCATTATTTCAATAGCTTTTCTTTGACTTATCCCTTCGATATTCGCTATTTTTTCAACATCAACATTATCAACTATTTTTTGGAGTTCTTCTTCGCCTCCAACACTATTCATTATTTTTTCAGAGATTTTATCTCCGATTCCTTTAACATTTTGCAATGTAATTTTTTCCCCATGCATTTTTACCAAACCCCTATGTAAAAATAGTTTATATCTTTATATATATTGATTATTTGCCGAGAGCATTTGAAAAGTAATATCTAGTAGTTGGCAATGGTATTTTTAGGACTGATTTTCAGCAGTTCTTTTTCATCAACATGTCCTTCAAGTGCTTTATGGTAAATGTCAATCATTTGGCAGTAGTCATTATCCTTAAATCTGCCATCTATGGCAAAATTGGTGAATCCCATGCTTTTTAAAGCATTGATTTCATTGATTAAAGACAGTTCGCTATCGTTAAAAATAATCAGTTCCTCATTTGAAATGCTCTTGTGAATAGGATGCCTGTTGCTTTTCCTGTCGATTAGATAATTTCTATAATTCATTCTACTTTCATTTCCATATAGCAGAGGATATCTTGTTTTCATAAGTTCAACAGAACCTTGAACCAATATCTCAACTTTTTGAGGAGATTTGCAACTTTTCATTATGTTTTCATAGTCTTTTCTTGTTAATTCGGGGGATAACGTTAAGATTTTGTAATTTTTAAGGCTGTCGATGCTTGCATTATTTGTTATGTTCATGGAATATGGACCATACTCTGATTTAAAATTGGCGCTCATGATTGGGAGGTCATAATGCATTTTATTTAATATTCCCCTTACTTTATTCAATGCCCTAATTAACTTGTCATGGGTTATGTCAGGCCATTTCCAAATCAATTCATAGCCTTTGTCATATGATATTTCATATGCTCTTTTAATAAAATTGATCATGTAATTTAAATTGTAATTGGTATCTGATAAGATTAAGTCATCATGTTCATTTGGAATTTCTAAATAGACACGCTTCACATTTTCAATATGTTTTAAATGATTCAGGTTGTTTGTATAAAATGACAAATTACATGTTTCGCCTAAGTTTTCATTTTCAGTTTTTTCAAGCTTTATTGATTTGCTCCTGTGTTTATAAGAGTTTATGACTTCTCTTTCTAAAATTTCAAACAGGTTTCTTCTAAGTTCATTAATCTTGCTTATTGGAATGAATAATGTGCCGTCGTAGTTGATATTGATTTGAGTGATTTCATATGGATAATTATCAATCTTTTGGAGTTGCTTTTTAATTGTTTCAACGCTGACACTTTTTTTAAGGGGCTTTTCAAAGGGAGTGTTTCCCCTCACTTCGCATTCAAACTCTTTTTTGTTTGCAAGTGTCAATCTTCCTTTCAGCAATGGAAACTTGTTTTTTATGGAAAATGTGAGAATTAATTTTGATTTGACAAAACTCTCTTTTTTATTTTCGATTTCCTTTACTTTTTTGGTTAAGCTATTTCTTTTTGTCAGGTACACATCGGATTCATTCAGATTGAATGTGCTTTTTTTATTTTGCCATACTTTTTTAACAATTAAAACCTTATTCTTTCGAGTCAAATCTTTAACGGGTTTGTTTTTTCCTTTTTTATAGTGGTTTAAGGTTGTTATTAATGGATTTTGGGATATCTCCAAACCATAATCGTCATGATTTTTAACAATTAACAGTCCATCTCCCTTTTCAGGAATGCTTTCAATCGAGTCATTCAATTTTATCACGATTTGATTTTTCCCGTAATCAATTACATGGCCGATTTTCAATCCGATATGGCCGGCTTTCAGGCTTCTTTTTGGAGAGCTATTGAATTGCCCTTCACAAAAACCTCTATTGAAGACAAGTCTTATTTCTTCACTTTTGATTTCTTTTCCGCTCTTTAGCTTATTCAATGCTTTTCTATAATTGCTTATTACAATGGCCAGATATTCCTTGCTTCGCATTCTCCCTTCAATTTTAATGCAGCTAATGTTCAGTTCGGATATTTCTTTCAATCGGTTAAATAAGCTTAAATCACATGGTGACAGGTAATAATCTTCTTTTTTGATGCCTTCAATTTTATACTTCTGTCGGCAGGGTTGGGCGCATGTCCCTCTGTTTCCGCTTCTCCCACCTTTAAAACTGCTCATTAGGCATTGTCCTGAATAAGAATAGCATAAAGCTCCATGAGCAAATATTTCAAGTTCCATATTTGTATTTAGGGATTTAATTTCCTCTTTTCTCATTTCACGAGGAAGCACAATTCTTCTTATTCCCTTGCTTTCGATATAGTCAAGCTTTTGCTGGTTTTCGATGGTCATTTGGGTTGACGCATGAATCTTTAGATTGGGCAAATGTTCATTGATCAGTTCCACCAGACCCAAATCCTGCACTAAAACCGCATCTACTCCGATTGCATATAGATTTGAAAGATAATTGATTACGTCTTCAAGTTCATCTTCCTTAATTAGGGTGTTTACAGTGACATAAACTTTAACATTGTGCATATGGGCAATGTTTACTGCTTCGTCAATTTCATCTAATGTAAAGTTTTCTGCGAATTTGCGTGCCCCATAGTCTTTTCCTGACAGGTAAACAGAACTGGCGCCCGCATTTATTGCAACTTTCAAATGATCCATTGACCCGACAGGGGCAAGCAATTCAGGAATTCTCATTATTTGTCCTCGTGTAGTCTGCCTTCAATATAATTACCCTTGTTAATGTAGGATTGTGAGAAATCCATGATTTGGTATTTATATTTGGTTAATTCATCCTGGTCTTTATTTTTAAGGCTTTCATTATATATTGATAGGATTTGTGAGGTATATTTCTCATTTGAATATCTGCAGTCAAGAATAAGTGAATCCAATCCCATTTCTTTAATCTCATTCATCTCTTCAATTAGGCATAAGCAGTCCTTGTTGATGATGTGGCTTTGCCTGTTGTAGTCGAAAAATATCTTATACTTGAATTTTTTCCTTTTTTTATCTTCCAAGATGGCATAATCAGCATCATTGGAAATGATAAAGTCTTTCCCGTCATTTAAATTTGTAAAGTCATCTTTGCTCACAATAACTTCAAGGTTTCCGTTTACAATCATTTCAAGGTCTATGTTTCTGTCATGATTTCTTTTGACCACTTCTCGGATTTCTCTTCCGGAAAGTTCAGATGACAAAATCAGTGATTTGAATCCTGATGCATTCAAATCATGTACGCAAAAGCTGTTCCATACATTCAAGTTATGATTTCCGTAAATCGGACAATCAAATATTTCGCTCATTCCAGGGAAATCCCCCATTACTGAGATGATGATTCCTTCATTTTCAAGCTCTTTTATTATATCATTGCATTTTATTGCATCTTCTTCACTGATAAATGATGATAAAACCCAAACGAATTCAGTAGGAGCCGCCATTAGGCTACCTTTTTTAAGGGTTTCTTTTATGTTTTCAAAGTAATCGTCAGGATTGTTGTAATGGCAATTTCCATCAAAGTAAATCCGTTTCAAATCGAATCCTGAAGCAGCTTTAATCTGGGAGATGTCATCGATGAAAATTGACAGTTTAGGAGTTTTTTTCTTGATTTTCCCTTTGTTGTTTTCATAATCTTCAAAGAATTTAGTCAGATCTTTACGCACGGCCTTAATGGATTTCTTGGTTGGTGTGTAGTGATTCAACAACAATTCTGTTGCGGTGTCTAGAATTTCACGCCTGATTTGGTTTATTTCACGAATAGGTATGAAAATGTCCTGTGGCATGTTATTGAAGCGGATGTTATCAATGTAGAATGGTGTTCCGCCAGTCTTTTTAAGCTGTTTTTCAATGGTTTCTTCAGTCACAGGCTTATTCTTTGCCTTTTCGAATTTATCCAATGTTTTATGTCTGAAATTGACTAATTCATCATCCAAATAATATTCAACTTTGGTAAACAAGTTCAAATCCTCATCCCAGGTCAGGGATAAGTTAAGAGGCACATTATTCTTTATTGTTTCCTTTTCAAATTGCTTTAAATAGTCATGTGTTGATTTGGAATAGCTGATGAATACTTCGGTTCCGACTTTGACAAGACGTGTTGTATCGATTATAATCTCATTTTCATCCTGCTTTATGATGTTTTCCAAATAGATTCCTTTGATTTTGCCGTTGTATTTGAATGCAATTCCATCTCCAGGTTCCAGAATGACGGGAATATCTTTGTTTTTAATTTCAATTGTGACTTTGGTGTCTTCTATATTTGTAATGTCTCCTATATACAAGCCTTCATGGCCGGAATGGCCTCTTCCCATAACCTGTCCGGGCTTGTCTCCCATCATGTATCCGTCAGTAAATTGTCTGTTGAAGACAAGATGCAAATCTTTTTTATAATCCCCCTCATTTCCGTCTATGAGATTTCTGTAACTGTTCACGATTGTCCCAATGTAATCTCCGGATTTCATCCGACCCTCCAATTTAAGGGATTTAACTCCTGCATCGGAAATCTCGGTTAAATGATTGTAAGTTGCAAGATCGTGTGTTGAAAGCAGATATCCGTTTCCTATGTTGTATCCCCTGTACTTTAAGCGATATTCTCTTCTGCAGGGTTGCGCACAGGCTCCTCTGTTTCCGCTTCTTCCGCTGTTGTATGATGACATATAGCATTTTCCACTCACGCAGTAGCATAGTGCCCCATGTCCAAACACTTCAATATCCATGTCGATGTTGTCATCTTTAAGTCTGTCATGAGTTTCTCTGATTTGGGCAATGTTGACTTCCCTTGGCAATACCACCCTTTTGATATTGTTTTTTGAAGCCCATTTGATGGATGAATAATTGTTCAATCCCATTTGTGTAGATGCATGAACTTCCAAATCAGGGATAAAGGTTTTTAAAAGCCATATCAATCCAAAATCCTGTACAATAACTGCATCAACGCCTATCTTATATAATTCAAATAGGTATTTCAAGACATCGACAATCTCAAAGTTATTGACCAATGTATTGACTGTAACATGGACTTTGGCACCATTTAAATGAGCATAATTGACAGCTTTTTTTATCTCTTCCATTGTGAAATTTTTAGCATATGCCCTTGCACCGTAATTCTGTCCTGCAATATAAACTGCATCAGCGCCGGCGTTAACTGCAATAACCAATACATCATATGAACCTGCCGGAGCCAACAATTCCTCTAAAACCATTTTGTTTTTACACCTTGACTATTTATTCATTTTTATTTTTGTAATTAATTATATATTAAATTAAAACATATTCTATTTTATGTACATAGTATTTGAAGGTATTGATGGTGCAGGAAAATCAACCCAGATTCAATTATTGAAGGAATGGCTTGAAGCTAATGGATTTAAAGTTGAAACATTGGTGGAACCGACAGATTCGGAAATCGGAAAGCTGATTAGAAAAATATTGCAGCGTCCGGATGTACAGACTGACAAGCTTCAAAAGATATTAGGGCTTCTTTTTGCAGCAGATAGAATGTTGATTATGGATAAATTTGAAGATGAATCAAAGATTTTCATTTCAGACAGATCATTTATTTCATCCCTTGCATATCAAGATCATGCGGATTGGATTGAAGTTTTAAATAAATTTGCTAAAAAACCAGATTTGCTAATTTTGCTTGATTTGGATGTTGCTAAATCAGTATCAAGGACATCTGGTGAGGATACCTTTGAAAATGAAGAATTTTTAACTCGTGTTAAGGCAAACTATTTAAAATTAGCTGAAAAGTTCCCATGTGAAATTATAGATGCAAATAATGGAGTAAATAAAGTGTCTTCTGATATAAAAAAAGCTGTTGCGCCGTATGTTGGACTTTGTCCTGATTGTATATTATGATGACAATTACATTAAAAATAATAAAAAAATAAGTTAAGGAAATTATTTATTTCCTTCTAATTCTGCTAATCTTTCACGAATGGCATTTTCTAAAAAGTCTCTTGCTTTTACAAGCTCATCGTATTCTCCAATTATTTTTGGTCCCCATTCAGTTTGTTCTAATTTAATATCGAATTTTTCGAATGCATGGGCAAGCATAGCTTCGCCGACACCATTCGGGATGCCCATTTCGAATTCTTCCTTTTCTTCCACCATTTAGTTTTCCTCCATGTATTCTCTTACTGGAGCAAAGAATTCAATTAAGAAATCTTTAATTCCATTTTTTAAATCCATTGGATGTAAATTTCCTTCACTAAAGTCTTTGATTAACTCATCGTGTGTAAGTTCGATGTCTCCACCGAATTTTTCAGGTCTTTTGATAAGTAAAGTATCTTGATTTGGGAATACAAAGGTTTCTGCAATTTCAATCATAGGATTTCCTTCAACTTCGCCTTGTGGACAGAAACTCTTCTTGATTTTTTTGGTAATCACTTCAACTGAATCATCCACTGCAATGTAGTTTCCCTTACTTGAAGACATTTTAGCGTCGCCGTCAAGACCATGCAATAATGGGGTGTGGATACAGACAGGAACATTTTCGCCTATTTTTTCAAGATTTTCTCTTGCCAACATCTGTATTTTCCTCTGTTCCATTCCACCAAGAGCAATATCCACATTTAATGCGGCCATGTCCACGGTTTGCATAATTGGATAGATTACGCTGGCCACTTTTGGATTGTCGTCTGCACGGCTTACTTGATCCATACTTCTTCTGGCTCTTTTTAAAGTAGTCATTGTAGCTAATTGATAAACTTTATCGGTATAATCCGGTTCTAATTGGAATGATGAACCTAAAACATATTCAGTTGTTTCATCAAGACCTAACGCTTGGAAACATTTTTTATTATATTCTGCAGTTTCTGCAATTTCTTCAATAGTTCCTTTTCCATTTAAAAATGCATGGTAATCTGCTAAAAGGATTTTAATTTTAAAGCCTAAGCTTTGCAATTGTTTGAGTTTCTGCACAGTTACGGCATGTCCTAAATGGATTTTTCCTGAAGGTTCATAACCGGTATAAGCTATAGGTTCGTCTTTTGCAAGAACTTCCTTCAACTCTTCGGTATCTATAACTTCTAAGGTTCCTTTTTCGATTAACTGAATTTTTTCTTCGATATTCATTTTATCACTTAGCTAATTAAATAAATGTAATTGTCAATTCTGATAAGTTTCACTTCATCTCCAACATTATATTTGCCGTATTCCTCTTTCATGTCCAAATCAACGGCAGAATAATCGATTGGATCTAAAATTTGCATGATTTGCGGAGATTTTGAAATAACTGTAGTGGTTTCTATTTCATCTGATTTTTTGACAACTTCAATATCCCCAATATTCTTCATAGGGATATTATGTTTCTTGTTTGTTGAAATTTCTTCTCCTATGATGCTATTTTTACCTATGCTATTCACGTATAATATCTTATTTTCAAATTTGATAAAGTCTCCAATTTCAAACTCGGGAATTCTAATTGAAATCCAAATCCTGTAAAGCCCCTTTCCGGTTGATTTGTCTTCGCTAATCAGTCTTGGGGATTCTTTAACAACTCCTCCGAACTCTTCCTTCAATGCTTCAACAACTTTCCTTCCGGATTTTAAAGAGCCAATATAATAATCATGTCCTTCTTTTAGTTTGGCTATTTGAGGGCAATATGCTAACTTATCTGTTTTTGATTGTTTGATTAATGTTCTTTCAATGATTTCATCAGCCTTAGCATATTCTTCTGCTTTTATTTCCCTATTGTCTGCTCTAAATTGGATAACCGCTTCGTAGTAACCGGACTGTATTTTACTGCAGGTTGGACAAACGGTTTTTAGAATCTTGACTTCAGCCTCATGCTCCTCTTCAATTTGAGTGCCTTCAACTTTTCCTGTGATTTCAACACTGCATTCGGCTATTGTGCCTTTCATCTGATTAATTCCAAGGGTTACATGTTCATTTGAGACTTCATCAGCTATTTTTATGTTTCTTTCAAGTGCTCTGTAGATTATTTCTTCTTCAGGGATAAATTCCTCAGACCATTTCCCTTCTTCGAGTTTGCTGTTACAATGGCTGCAGATTTGAACCTCTATTCTATTTGGCAGCTCAATCATCTGGAAATCTTTTAAAAAACAGTCTATGCAGATGTCTCCAACCATTTTTTTATCGGTACTTCCGCACTCTGGACAAAACATAATATCAATAAAAAATAAGAAAAAAGGTAAAATTATAAGGATTTTAAAGGTGCTGTTGCACCGCATGCAGCACATTTAAGTAAGAATATTCTACCTTCTCTAATGATTCTAGTATCTGGTCTGTTACATTCGTGGCAAATTACGTATTTGTCCACATAATCTTCAATTCTTTCGTTAATTAAGTAATGAGTAAATTTACCTTGTAAAATTGCTCTTTGACCTTCGATATTTCCTGCAGTACCTAATTCTCTCATTAAGAATTTCAATAAGTGTTGAGGGTCTCTGTTCAAACCTTCTGCAACGTCTTTAAAGTTTTTAATGAATGTTCTATTACCTTGGATATCTGAATAAGCTTTAGGAATTTTGAATCTTTTGTGTTCAAATACTTCAGGAGGTAATTGGTCTATTGCTCTTTCTAATAAATCTTCGTATTTATCCATATTATCTCTCCATAAAAATTAGTATAAGTGTAATATATTAAATTTTATTTTAATCATTTATTAATGTATTGCTATTATGGGGATTTTGTTAAAAAATTTTTAAAAAAATAAAAATAGTGGAAATTTAGACTATACAAGTCTAAAGTATCCGGAACTTGGTTCGTAAAGGACTCCTTTTTGGACTAAGTTTCTAACAATTTGCTCTGTTTTATCTTCACTTACTCCATGCTTTTCAGTCATGTTGGATAATAACACATTCAAAGGAGCATTTCCAGCATATTCCTCTTGAAGAAGCTTGATTTCATCAGTAACTACTCTGATTTTATCCCTTTCGGATTTTCTGGTTCCGCCGCTGACAATATCAGCATCGATTTCACCGGTTTCAGGATCAACTCCAACTTCTTTAAGACATGCCATCTGCAATCTGACTGCAGTTTCTGCGTCTTCCTTATCGACAGTATCCTTAAGTTTGATTTTTGCGCTGGCTTCAGCCAAACGAATGATAGCTTCAAGATTTCTTGCAGTGATTGGAATCGGGCCTTGTTCTTCAGCATTGCTGTTTCTTGTATTTACATAGAATTCCTGCAATACCTGGTTTGCTTCATCTGTCAAGACAGGATTTGCTGTTTTACGTGCATATGCGATATATTTCCTGAGCAATTCAGGTTCAATTTCATATTCAACAGTGTTTTCCTGGTGAATTTTCAGGATATGCTCTGCTAATTTTGTATCTCCTTCTCTGCTTGGCTTATCTTCAATAACAAATATCAAATCAAAACGAGAAATGATTGGAGCAGGCAAATCAATTTGTTCTGCAAGAACTTTAAATCTATCAAATCTTCCGAATTTAGGGTTTGCAGCTGCAAGAACAGAACATCTTGAATTTAAAGTGGCCATAATTCCCGCTTTTGCAATACTTACGGTTTGCTGTTCCAATGCTTCGTGAAGTGCAGACCGGTCTTCTGCTCTCATTTTATCCAGCTCGTCAACACAAACGTTACCCTGGTCCCCAAGCACTAATGCACCTGCTTCCAGTGACCATCCTCCGAGTTCGTCTCTGACTGCAGCTGCGGTTAAACCCGCACCGGTTGTACCTTTACCGCTTGTATAAATACTTCTCGGAGCCAATCTTGAAACGTATTTTAATATTTGGGACTTACCGATACCAGGGTCCCCTACGATAAGGATATGGATGTCTCCTCTTAGTTTGGTTTCATCTTCAAGCTGTTTTGCAGCTCCTCCGAATAATTGGAGTGCAATAGCTTCTTTTACTTCCCGATATCCTCTAATTGAAGGGGCGGTTGATCTGATAATCTTTTCATGAATATTAGGGTCTTTTGATAATTCAATGATTTTTTCTTCATCCTCTTCAGAAAGTTGTATTTCTTCGAATTCCTGTTCTAAAGGTTCAATATGATTAACATAAATGTAATTTTTAAACTTGCCGCTTCTTTCCTCTCTGAATGTCTTCAATGTTCCAGTGATTCTTACTTTATCTCCTGGATTCAAGTTATCTACTAAATCATCTTCCAAAACCATCAACATTTGTTTAGGTTCGGTTCCTCCGGACAAGTTCTCTAAAGGCTCTTGCATCCTTGCAGTTTGGGTGTCGATATATTTGGATTCTTCCTGAAGCAATCTAAATGATCTTCCACCACATTCACTACATAGTGACGGTTCGATTATTCTGTTTCCGGAACTTTGTTCAACTTCATGCAATCTCATACAGCCTCTACATTCAAAAACACCGGTTTCGATACGAGGCCTTATCTCATCAGTTTTCCTCACAATTCCATCAGCCGCAACAAATGTTCCGATATATTTACTTAAAAGAGTTTTCAGCGGAATTATATTGGAAAGATTGGCAAAACGAATATTGATATCCGCATCCTTTACAAGGGGGTCAATGTTTTTAATAGCTATCTGCGCTGCATCAATGACTTCCTCAGGTTTGTCAATTAATAAATCTGCCAAATCAGGATCAAATATTTCCAATGCCTGATAATCCACATTAAGTGATCTCTCATCAGGGTATTGTTCGAGGATTTTGAACACATCATCCTTGTATGTTGTTGCAAAAAATTCTTCAAATTTTGCAATTGATGTTTGTGATTTAGTAGTAGAATTCATCATCATAATATCTTTTCTTCATAGTTTAAAAAATATTGGATTGTTTGGGAAGGTGGTTAAAATTATATACTATAAGTTAATAAAATATTACTACTAAATTTATTTGATTTAATTTATGAGGATAATATGAGAAAATCTAGACTTAGTTTATTCAAATCTACTTCTATGATGATTTCTATCGTTGGAATCATAATGATTATATCCACAATCATTGTTGTGGCATATGTGGGATATAGCATGATTTCTTCAGACATTACAAACGAAATATCATCTGGAACACAATATGATGAACTTGCCAATCTTCAAGCGGAATATGATAATCTGGCTATCAAGTTTGATAGTGTAAAAGCTACTTATTATGCTGGCGGTCCTGAAAGTGTTCAGACATATAATGATGCAAAGCTTGAATTGACTCGTGCAGGTTCCGCTATTGAAAATGTTCAAAGTGCTTTGGATGCGGGCAAACCATCAAATGATGTTGACAGCAGAATTGTATTTGCAAAAGAAAAATTAGAATCTGCGCAAAATGCATACAATTCTCTTTAATTTCTATTTTTTTTCCTATTTTTTTTATTCGGCATATATTCCAGGCCCACTACATACATTTCAGAACTTTTTTTACGTGATGATGCAGGTTTTGTTGTTCTAACATGTCTAAACTTGCCTTTAAGGGAATCCAACATATTTTTATATTCCGGACCTTGGAAAACTTTCATTACAAGATTTCCCTTATCTTCCAGGATATTTTCAGCTATTTCTATAACTGCATAAACCAAGTCAATTGATCTGAGCTGGTCAATGTTTTTAATTCCGCTGAGTGATGG
Source organism: Methanobrevibacter sp. (assembly GCA_030539795.1). Classification (GTDB taxonomy): domain Archaea; phylum Methanobacteriota; class Methanobacteria; order Methanobacteriales; family Methanobacteriaceae; genus Methanocatella. Next base: position 7,121 of record JAUNXN010000015.1, on the reverse strand, counting down.
AGATGCATCGGACATTACAACTTTTGCTTTTCCTCCGATAAGTTCCATAATCTTTTCTTGAACTTCGGGGGTGGTAAAATCCCCTCTCATTCCGTAATAATTCTCTTCATGGAATCTTTTAAATCTATTCAAGTCCACTCCGACAACGATTCCTTCCTCTCCAACTTTTTCTAAAGCAACCTGTGACCATCCGCCAGGTGCGGCTCCAAGGTCAACGACAGTGTCTCCCTGCTTTATGAGTTTATATTTTTTATCGAGTTGTTTAAGTTTATATGATGCTCTTGAGCGATATTCCTCTTTTTTAGCTTTCTTATAATAAGGGTCATTATGTTTTTCCATTTGCCATTTGCTGCCCATTTCAATCCCTCTTGTATTTGTCAAAATCAAGTGCGCTGCATACTGGAGAGCCTATTTTAACAATTTCCACATCCACTTCTTTATTATTAATTTCAAGCAACATCACAGTCCTGTCGGCAAGTCTTGGAACAATCGGACTTCCAGGATTCAAAAGCAATATTCCTTCGCTTTGCTCAATTTTCGGTTGGTGGGAATGTCCTGAAACTAAGATATCAACATCCAATTCTCTTGCCAGGTATAATAATTGCTGGCTGTCGGCTCTAGGGTAAACTTCTCCATGCACAAGCCCAATTCTCAATTCTTCCGCTTCAATTATCTTTGCTTTTGGTAAAAGTATTCCATTTGCCCTATCCATATTTCCCTGAACCGCCATGACCGGAGCGATTTCCTCCAGTTCTTCAATTACTTTTGGTGAAGTCAAATCTCCTGCATGCAATATCAAATCAACGTCACTGAATGCATCGATTACATTTTGAGGCAATATCCCTGCCCTATCTGGAATATGAGTGTCTGAAATTAAACCAATTAACATAAATTTTCAATCCTTAAATATTCAATTTAATTATATGTAAATTATCCTTTTTAATGATATTCAATTATCAAATAAAAACTATTATAAATTCAGAAAAATATATATAAAATTATCATTCTTTTGAGGAGAAGATAAAATGGGAGAAGTTAAAAAGGAAGACATTTTAGATATTTTGGCTAAATACGACAAAAGTGAAATAACAATAGCTACTCTCGGAAGCCATACTTCTTTACACATCTTGCAAGGTGCAAAAGAAGAAGGATTTAGAACCGCTATCGTATGTCAAAAAGGAAGGGAAATTCCATATCAACGTTTTGGAGTTGCTGATGAATACATTATTGTCGATGAATTCAAAGACATTGTTAATGAGGATGTTCAACAACAACTTAGGGACATGAATGCAATTGTTGTTCCTCATGGATCTTTTGTTGCATATGCTGGTTTGGATAATGTAGAGGACAAATTCAATGTACCAATGTTTGGAAACAGAGATGTTTTAAGATGGGAAGCGGAAAGAGATAAAGAAAGAGCATTGCTTGTTGAAGGTGATGTAAGAATACCATTCAAATACAATGACCCTTCTGAAATTGACAGGCCAGTTATGGTTAAATTCCCAGGTGCAAGAGGTGGAAGAGGTTACTTTGTCGCATCATCCACTGAAGAATTTGATGCAAAAATTGAAGCTATGAAAGCTCGTGGATGGTTAGAAGACAGTGATGTTGAAGCTGCTCACATTGAAGAATATGTTTCAGGTTGTAATTACTGTATACACTATTTCTACTCAGCACTTGATGATAAAGTTGAATTAATGGGTATGGACACCAGATACGAATCCAGTATTGACGGATTTGTAAGAATGCCTGCAAAAGATCAATTGGACATTGATTTAAGCCCATCTTATGTAGTTACCGGTAACCACCCTGCTGTAATTCGTGAATCTTTACTCCCACAAGTATTTGACATAGCTGACAAATTAACAGAAAGCGCTAAAAAATTAGTTGCTCCAGGATTAAACGGTCCGTTCTGTATGCAGACTTTAGTAAATGATAATTTAGAAGTAATTTGTTTTGAAATCAGTGCTAGAACTGATGGTGGTACAAACACATTTATGGATGGTTCTCCTTACTCCTACTTGACTTATGGTAAACCTATGAGTATGGGTAGAAGAATTGCTCTTGAAATAAAAAGAGGAATTGAAAGGGATGAATTAGAAAAAATAATAACATAGAGTTATTATTTTTCATTTTTTTATTTTTTTAAAAACTAGTTTTTCATTTATTTTTATTCTTGTTCTTGTTTTTACCAATGTTCTGTTTTTTCTCGTATTCTTCCAATGCTTTCATACGATTTTTCTTAGCCCAAGCACCAACAAAACCGACGAATGCACCACTAATGAGAATTATAAGGGCTACAGACAGTATTCCAGTTTGTGTTGTGAAAAATCCTTCTTGGAATGTTCCTAAATAACCCTGGAATGTCAATACTATAATTGGTGTTGAAGCAAATGCGCCAGCTATTGTTCCAAAAAGAATATCCTTTTGGCCGTATCCAGCATATACAAGTCCTATTGCAGCAAATGGATAAAACCAATCCCAATATTGGTATCCAAATAATATAAATGCTCCAGCTATAGCTGCTCCAAAGATCAATGCTTTAAAATTCACGTCTGGTAATATTTCCATCTTATCTCTCCAAAAACTTAATTTTTAGAAGCTATTGCTCCCCCTACTGCTCCGGTTATTCCCATAACGATTGCATAATAAATCAAGTAGCCGAGAACTATGAATATGCTTGCCACTCCGGATATGGTAAATCCGGTTAGTCCTCCGAAAATGCCTAATAGGCTTCCGCCGAAAGTCGCAGCCAATACGAAAAGTATTGCGCTAACAATTGTTCCAAGTGCTCCTGCAACAGCAGCATTCCACATTCCGCCTAATGCACCATCATGGGCAATGTAACCTGTAATAAATCCAACAATCAATAATCCAATGAATTCATGTTGTGCAAAAAATGATTTGACTATTACAGCTAGTATAAAACCGATAATTACGGCATTCCATTTAGTCATTATATCACCTTTTATTACATTAATCAATTTTGTTTATAAAGTTATTTATTTTTTCGCTTGGATTTTCAATATCTTTGGATGTTAAAAACATTGTGGAAATTTGCTTTTTGCCTGAAACGTCAGCTATTTTTTCCAATGTAGCTTCATATCCCCCACTTATGCAAGTGCAGAAGGATGCCATTTTCTTAATCTTGTCCCTATTCTGAATTAAATAGGTAAAAACCGGTGTAGCCATATTTGAAGCCCAAACGGGTGTTCCAATAATGACCAAATCATAATCTGCAGGATTTTTGGTGATGGGATTTATGTCGCTGCTTCTTCCCATTGAAGCATTCATGCCGCCTTTTAGAAATCCAAATTTTCCGTCATATTTCCCGTTGTCAGTGATTTCTTCAATATCGCAATCTAATTTTTCTTGAAGCTGTTTTGCAATTCCTTTTGTAACATCTGTTCTTGAATAGTATACTATCAAAGCATTCATCTTAACACCTAGTAAATGTCTTTTAATTTATCTTTAATCTGTTCGAGTATTGCTTTATGCATTCTTTTTGTAAATTCTCCCTTATCATTCTGATTCAACACATCCAAATAACCCTGTGAAACTAAATTGAATGCAAAAGGACTTGGAATGACAGTGTCTATTGTTTTTATTTCCATTTCTTCTGCATCAATCATGTTTATAACTTTCAGGGCATTTTTTATGTCCATATAATCTTCAAGAGATTCTCTTCTGGCTTCCTTCAGTATTGAAAAATTATCGTCCATGTCCTGAACGAATTTTAATAATATCTTTCCACGGACTTGCTGACGCCCGACTGATTTGGATTCTCCTTTATAGTGTCTTAAGGTCATCAGTGATCTTCCGGCGCAATGTCTGAATCTGGAAGCCAATGTTTCAGTTTTATTCAATGAATTTGTCAATATTCTTTCAAAATTTTCAGGATTCAATTCTTTAAATGACTCCAATCCCCCAATTTTCCCGTCGGAACTTAAATAAAAGCCATTGTCTGAAATGGAAATTGTCACGTTCATATTGTATTTTTTAGCAACAATGTATGCGGTAGCTCTGGATAGGGCATCATTAACTTTTCTTCCAAACAGTGAATGGAATATTACAAAACGCCTTCCGCCAAAGCCTTTATAGTATTCAATTAATAGTAATCTGTTGCTTGGTATTATGGCATATTTATATTGCTCGACGAAGTATTCGTATATTGAATTTGCCGCAAAATCGTCAACATACAGATAATCGTAAATGAATTCCATAATTTCCTCTTTGCTTCTTCGGAATTCAAATTTGCTTTCCATATGTGCCCTGAATCTTTGGATGTCCATTGCAAGGTCAAAAGACAGAGGCAGCTGCTGGGAAAACCATGAGGGTATTGTCGGAGGTCCCATTGCAGGTGTCACATTGATTGTCATTCCTTTTCCATAGTTGAATCTGTAGGTTCTTCCGCCCAAAACGAATGTGTCCCCTTTTTTCAATCTTTCCATAAAGCTTTCTTCTATTTTTCCGACGGTTTCCCCATCGCATTTGACCAAAACTCCGGAGCTGTCAGGTATTGTTCCGATATTTGTTGAATAAAGCATTCTGGCTAGTTTTCCACGTTTTCCAAATGTATTCTCTTTATAATCAATCCAAATTTTTGCATAAACGTATCTTTCTTCAAGTTCGGGATATTCTCCAGCCATATAACTCAGCACATCTTCATAATCATCTCTTGTGAGGTCTTTATAACAGTAACTTTTCCGGATGACGTCATATGCATAGTCGATATCCCATGGATTTTCAATGCTCATTCCATAGATATGCTGTGCCAAAACATCCAAGCAATTGGTTGGAATGCGGATTTTGTCTATTTTGCCTTCCTTTGCATTTTTAAGCAATACCGAACATTCGACCAAATCGTCACGGTTTGTTACTATTATTCTTCCCTTAGATTTTTCATGCAGTTTGTGCCCGCTTCTTCCAATTCTTTGAAGGGCTCTTGCAACGGATTTTGGCGAGTTTATTAAAACGACAAGGTCAATATATCCGATGTCAATTCCCAATTCCAAGGATGTTGAAGATACTACTGCTTTTAATTTACCTTCTTTTAACTTATTTTCAGTTTCCAAACGCACTTCTTTTGAAAGGGAGGAATGGTGGGCCATTATATTTTCATCATTATAGTTCATCGGATACATTTTCTTTAGATTATAGACAAAACGTTCCGTTCCGCTTCGGGTATTTGTAAAAATCAGTGTTGTTTTATTTTCCTGAATTAAGTCATCTAACAAATCATACATTCCCAAACGTGTGTCCTCTTCATCAGCCAGCACAATATCGCTTACGGGACACATCACTTCCATGTCCAGTTCTTTCAAGTAGTTGATGTTAACTATCTTGCAGCTTCGCCCAACACCATATTCATAGCCTACAAGGAATTTTGCCACTTCTTCAAGAGGGCTGACGGTTGCTGACAATCCAATTCTTGTAAATTGCCCAACGAGATGTTGAAGACGCTCTAAAGATAAGCTTAAATGAACTCCTCTCTTGTTTTCTGCTAGTGAATGTATTTCATCGATGATTACGTATTTAACTCCGCTTAGCTTTTCTCTAAATTTTGGAGCCACCAGCAGAATGGATAACGTTTCGGGTGTTGTAATTAGTATGTGTGGTGGTTTTTTAAGCATTTTTTGTCTTTGATACTGGGTGGTGTCGCCAGTTCTTACGGCTTTTCGGATTCCCAAGTCGTGTCCGGCTATTCTCTCTATGCCTTCAAGCGGTTCATCAAGATTCTTTTCGATATCATTGTCCAATGCTTTTAGTGGGGAGATGTATATGCAGTATACTTTATCTTCCAGCTCGTTTTTTTCAGCAAGTGTTGTTAAATCACTTATTACAGATAAAAACGCAGTCAATGTCTTTCCAGAACCTGTAGGTGATGAAATGAGGATGTTATTCTTTTTATTGATGTCAATGATTGATCTTTTTTGAGCTGGTGTGAAATCATCAAATTGTGAGTCAAACCATTTTTGAACCCAAGGATGTAGGGTTTTAAAAATTTGCTTTTTTGTATAATTTTTTGTTTGCTCTTCAATCATTTAATTTCCTCAATTTTTTTTTAACAGTGTTGTAAGATATAATGGGCATTCTTATATTAATGTTATTGTTTCCTAAGTATTAATGGCTATTATTTAAAGATTGTTATAATTACCATATATGAATGATTATTTGTATATTTAAAAATAATCAATTACTGTTCGTTAATTATTTTATTCAATTTTATTTTAATATCATAAAACAATATTCAATTAAATCCTTAATTCAATGGAATTTAATTAACTTTTGCCAATAAAAATAATTAAATAGCTTAATCTTTATATAATTATATGTAGGCTTATTGCCTAAGGTGGTAAAAAACATGAAAAACTATTTTGATATTAAAGACAAAGTTGCTGTAATTACTGGAGCTTCCTCCGGTTTAGGATGGCAAATTGCACAAGCATATGCAAGCCAAGGTGCTAAAATTGCATTATTCGCAAGAAGAGAAGAAAGACTTCAAGAAAACAAAGCTGAACTCGAAAAAGAATACGAAGACATTGACGTAATGTATGCAGTATGTGATGTCGGTGACTATGACAGCATCACCGCAGCAGTTGCAAAAGTTATGGACGCATATGGAAGAATTGATATCTTAGTTAATGCAGCAGGTATGGGTAACAACAAAATGGTTACCGATCAATCCAACGAAGAATGGGAAAGACACATCCACATTGACTTAAGTGGTGTATACTACATGTGTAAAGCTGTTGGAGAAATCATGATTGAACAAGAATACGGAAAAATCATTAACATCGGTTCAATCCACTCAAGAGTCATCTTCCCTGGTGGAGGTATCAGCGCATACTCCTCAGCTAAAGGTGGTGTAATGAACTTAACCAAAAACTTAGCTGTTGAATGGGCTAAATACAACATTACCGTAAACGCTATTGGTCCTGCTGTATTTGAAACAGAATTAACCGTGGACTCCATTGAAATGGAAGGATTCATGGACCTCATTGCAGCATACTGTCCTGCTGGCCGTTTAGGTCAACCTGGTGAATTAGATGGTATTGCAATTTATCTTGCATCTGACGCATCTAGTTTCTGTACCGGTCAATTAATCTGTATTGACGGTG